>NZ_JBHIQC010000008.1:0-38399 GCF_042196385.1 Bartonella sp. AP150HLJHH
CTCGCAACCGGAGGGGGGCTTGAAGTGCCAACTAAAAATCCACATTTTATCGACATTTTGATAGGCAAAAGAATCCGCCACAGACGCATTTCAATGAGCCTTTCCCAAAAAGAATTAGGAAGCCATTTAGGTGTCAGTTTCCAACAAATCCAAAAATACGAAAAAGGCTTAAATCGTGTAAGTGCCAAATGTTTACTGGAAATCGCTCAAAAACTGGAAGTTCCTATAAGCTTTTTTTATGCAGACATTGCCACAAAAGAAGATCTTTCAACAAAAGAACCTCTCTTACACCACAATCAAGAAACCTATAGCGAAAAAGAACACACCCTTTTAAAAAATTTTAGAGACCTCCAACCAAAAAAACAAAAAGCAATCTTGTGGTTGATTTCTGATTAAGCAAAAGCACAACAATTAACATACCCCCTGCCTAAAGTTTCCCATACCTGATATCACCATACCTCCAAGAATGATATTTTACGGCATATAAGATAATTCACACTATAGCTCCTCGTTTTCTGTTTCCATTATTGCTTCAAGTCAAGCTGATTAAGGATTGGCAGCTGAGTTTTTTAAGTTTGGCTATTCGTAGCAAAGCGGAGTTAAACAAAAATGACATTGTTACTCAAAACCATGCCCCCTATTGCGTTTACGAGACGGTAGAACAGCGTCAAGAAGGCAAAGCCCCGAAAAAAAACAAAAATATGAGCGGTTAAGTAAAAATCAAAGATTAAACCTATAACGTCAAAAAAGCTGCTCTATGTTGGATTATCTCCACGTCCTCTAAATCTCAGAAAAATGATTTAAAACATTTGTTTTATTGATGAGCCAATCATTGAGATCGAACAATTAACAAAGAACGGTTCAGCAATATCCTGATAGCCAATAAACAGCATAATCCACTCAATCCAGAAAGAAGGAACAATTTTCCAGCCGAAGTGTGACCTAAAACAAACGCTCCAACAAACGGCGCCACCAACATAGCTAAATTTTGTATAGACTGCACCCATCCGGAAGCCAATCCAATCTGTTCATTGAAATTGCTTACCAGATAAACATTAGAAGATATGGAAAAGTAAGCGCTAACCATTCCAATAAGGAAAAAACAGAGCAACAAAGTCTCAATACGGAGTAAATCAAAGTAAAAAAAGCACACTGAGATCATGACAAAACCAATCATTGTTGACATTGCCGGCATTAACAACTCTGATATTTTGCCTGTAAGGGGTTTATGCTTTGATTGTTTCACACTCCAAAATCCATAGAGAAAATTACCGATTGCCGAAGCCGATACCAGCATCCCAAGAGCCTGTTTATTCATTTTCATTGCACTAAGAATAACCGGCAACTGATTATTCACCATAAAGATCATGGCAAAATACACAAACATCACCGCCACATAGGCATACCAAGTTGTCCCATAAAGCCTCTGCTTTGATTTTATGGTATTCGCTGTTTTTATCATGAGCGACGAGACAGGTTGTGCACCAAGACAACAAAACACCATAAAGCCTAGCAATGTCAAAAATCCAGAAAACAATAAAGTATAGGTATCTGATAAAAGTACAGACAGAGCACTCCCCAAAGCAGGTCCTATCATCTTTGCCGCGCTATTGATCATGTTAAGCACAGAATAGTAACGAGTCCGTCCGTTTTCAGGCACCGAATTTGCACTAAGAACGGAAATTGCAGGCATGGCTAGACTGTTGAATGTCGCTCGAATAACTGCCAGTATAATAAATCCTTGCAGACTCGTCGCCATCAATAAACCGACAGTACAGAGTGCCCGTAACAGCAGTGACGCCCGCAACCAATGGATCATAGAACGGTGACTGACCACCATTCCAATTGGCTTAGACAAAACGATACCAGGTAATAATGTTGCCGCTCCAATAAAAGCGACATCATATTGATCAGCTTTCCACGTGAACACAGATACGGTCAAAATCACGATATAATCAATCCAACCGCCAAATGACACCACGCCATTACCCAGCAAAAGCACCAACAAGCGATTTTTTACTGCCTCATCTCTTTGCACCAAAACACGCGCCCCTCTTTTTTGTTAGCAATACTGATTGGACTATCAATTTTTCTCTCACACCCTAAAGGCACCAACAACTTTCACGCAACAAAGCACTAACAAGCGATTTTTTACTGCCCCGTCTCTTTGCACAAAAACACGCACCCCTTCTTTTTCGTTAGCAATACTGATTAGATGATCAATTCTTCCTTATACCCTAAAGGCACCAACAGCTTTCACGCAACAAAGCACTAACAAGCGATTTTTTACTGCCCCGTCTCTTTGCACAAAAACACGCACCCCTTCTTTTTCGTTAGCAATACTGATTAGATGACCAATTTTTCCTCACGCCCTAAAGGCACCAACAGCTTTCACGCAACAAAGCACCAACAAGCGATTTTTTGTTACCCCGTCTCTTTGCACAAAAACACGCACCCCTCTTTTTTGTTAGCAATACTGATTAGATGACCAATTTTTCCTCACGCCCTAAAGGCACCAACAGCTTTCACGCAACAAAGCACCATCGACCTTCATGCAACAAAGCAATTTATAATTATCCATGGTAAACAAAACCTTTGGGGATAAGTCTTAGATATGTATTAAAACTTCCATCGTTGATTGAACTTAATCTGCGTCTTTGCGAATGACGATAATAAGCAAGCCGTTAATCCAGCTCTTAAATACATTTACGATAATCCCGCGCGCCTCCCCTTCAGTTTCCACACAAAAAACGCTTTAGCGTTCTTTCTCAAGAGAACTCTTTATTCTTCTTCATCACTTACTTGTGGTGGGGGTGGTAAAATATAAGAGCCTGAAAGCCAACGATTAAGATCAATAGCTCGGCACCGTGTGGAACAAAAAGGATAAGAAGATTTTTGTGACATCTGACCACAAATAGGACAAGGATGCGGAGGACGGGTCTCTTTTTGCAAATTTAGCTCTTTTTGTTCTTGGCACACCTTTGTCATTGGCTTCTTCATTAACTTTTCTTCTGTTGCTTTTTTTTCATTTTTGCTTTTCTCTTTTTGTTGCTTTTCACCTTGCATTGATCTTACCTTAAAGTTTTTCTAATGCGTTTGTTCAGCCCAGTGAGTGAAAAGTGGATAGTGATAAGCGGTCAAGAGATCGGCTGTTTCAGCCAAAGGCAATCCCACAACATTAGAATAAGAACCCGTGATATGGACAACAAAAGCCCCTGCTTTTCCTTGGATAGCGTAGCCACCTGCTTTCCCTTGCCATTCTCCTGAAGCAAGGTAAGCCTTCATCATGGCAGAGGTTAAGCGTCTAAAACGAACACGACTTTCAACCAATTTTACGGTTATTTTTCCACGTTCATTGAGCGCACAAATGGCACCATAGACCTTATGCGAACGCCCAGAAAGGTATCGTAAACATTCATAAGCCTCATCCTCGCTTTCTGGTTTGGGGAAAATGGTCCGCCCAACAGCCACCACCGTATCAGCCGCCAAGATAATCATTTTCTGTCCAGGTAATTTTTCTTGACCATTCTGCAACTCGTCTTGACCATTCTGACTGTACCAGCGCAAAATTTTTTGGGCTTTCAGTGCTTTTTCTTTTGCCAAACGTTTGGCAAGGTTTGCAGGATGTTCTTTTAATTTTGGCGTTTCATCAATATCGCTTGCATAAACCTGCTGGGGATCAATCCCTATTTGTGCCAAGAGCGCTAAACGCCTTGGCGAAGCGGAGGCAAGCACCAAATGAATTTCTTCTGTAAGAGTATCTGCCAAACGTTTTTCCCCCCACTCTCTTATATTTCTCATTTCCACCCCTTCACAATTGACTTCCCTCTCACCCCCTTTAGCGCCCCCTTTTAAGCGCCCCTTTAGCCTCCCTTTTAAGCGCTATTGATCTCCTTATCCTTTTTCCGCATCGATTTTACAGTTTTTCAAGGCTCTTCAAACACTCCCCTTTTTTCACTCATGAAAAGCAAACTAAAAAACTGTTAAAAAATAATAGAAATAATATGATAGCTTTTAGAAAAAAGTGCAAGCCACCCACGAGGCTACTTATAGCGATATGTAATACGCCCTTTTGTCAAATCATAAGGTGTCATTTCCACCATGATTTTATCACCGGCCAACACCCGTATACGATTTTTCCGCATTCTACCAGCGGTATGGGCAATAATTTCATGATCATTTTCCAGTTTCACACGAAACATCGCGTTAGGTAAGAGTTCAGTAACGATACCAGAAAATTCTAAAACTTCTTCTTTTGACATAAACAAACATTTCCTTTACAGTGCACATATTTTGTTAAGCTGCGCGTTATTTCCAGCGTTCATATCCTATTTTCTTAAGTTTGTGAATAAAAATTCCACAAAAAGGGAAAGGTTTTTCAAGTTTACTCTTCCATGCTCTCAAAAAACGTCATCCCACACCTTAAGAATCAAAACTTTTTTTCCACCAATTTTACCCGCTAATTTCCTTCAATTTTTATGATGATTTTGGTTTCAGTGTGACAAGAAATTACGCTAATTTTTTCCCCTAAAGCATTTTCCCAACACCTCTGACTAATCCCTCCACAACTTACGAACAATCATCCTCTCTCCAACTTTTCCTCACCTTCCACACCTTAAACATGCGCCCTTCAGATAAACACCACTCCCCCCACGCCAGAAGCCCTTCCTTTTCTCAAAAACCTTCTCCATTCTTCACTCACCATTCACAACATGCTTCACTGCCCCACACTTCATACTCTACGCATTTCCCATACAGCCTTCCCCATTTTCTCTCTCTCTTCACACGCTTCCTCTAAGCCACTCCTTCCATTTATGTTGTTCTTCCTACCTTCGAAAACACGATCCCTATACATTGCGTATCATTAACCACAACGCCTCTAACGACATAAAGCCTTTTCCTTTTTTACACATTTCCGTTTTTACGCTTTTACGTATTTACAGAAAGCAGAAAATCTGTAAAAAATGCATTACACAATAACGTTTTCAACAACTGTCATTAAAATCTCACCTCCCTTTTCATCTAAATCCCCCTATTTTCACTTAAATCATAGATATAAACCGCCCTATTATTGTATTGAGCAGCATAAAATTTTTCGACAAATTCTAGCGATCAAAAGAGTGCATAAGAAGCATTTTACGATTTTTAAAAGAATTTTTATTTACACCCAGTGCTTTTTTGTAACGTAGAAGAGCACATTTAATTAATTGACTATAAGAAAGTTTGAAATGAGAGAAGCTTTTCGTTTTTCTCGTTCAACATCCACAACGATAACTCATTCTTATAAATCAATTTTTTTCGTAATACAAAACGCACCAAAAGGAATAGACTTGTGTTGCATATTCACGCGCTTGTTTTAAAGAAAGATCTCTCAACGCTCATCACACCCATTTTGCAAAACGCCGCCCGCAAAGAAATGGTAAGCCCCCATGAAGTATATAAAATCCTTTCAGCCCTCCCCTATCTTTACGCGTATGGAAAAACACGTTTACGCTTATGGAAGAACAAGGCCGGCATCATCACAAAAACTCTGCCAGCTCCCAATGTTGCAGACAGCCTTCGGTTCAAGAGATAATTCATTAAAGGCATGCCTTTCTTGTACAGTTTTGACCCACATGCACGCCCCACCACTTATGATGTATAAGCCAAGTAATTTTAATTGATTTAATATGAGAGAACTGGTGATGAGAAATTTTATTATATTCAGCAACGCGCTTCACGTTAAAAAATGGTTATTTATTATTATAAATCAATATATTAATAAAGAAGAGAGTCATCATCAAGACGCTTACCTTTTTCTAAAAAAGGCTTCACACTGAAAGAAAACATCTAAAACTTAGATAAAAAAAAAGGTTTGCCTCTAATAAACAAACCTCTGCAGAAAATTATTCACATAACTTTCAAAATTTTAAATTAATCCCTCTAGAAGCAATAAAAACGCTTTAGAAGCACCAAAATGAATACAAAGATCAATTTAACACAATGTTAAGAAAAATCAAGAACAAAAAATTTTTATCGTTAATGCACCTTTAAAAAACGAGGCTTCTTAACCCACGCGGCTCAAAAGTCCGGGGCTTCTCTACAAACGCCTCCAAGCCAATCAATCCCTTCATCTCTCTCAAAAGACAGCATAAAAGGTTCACAATACAAGTCTTCGCTAAAAAAAATATCAATCGCCAGCGCTCATAAAAGCCAGCGTTGGTATAAAAGATCAGATTATCGAACAATCTTGCTAAAATGTCTTCCCAATAAATAAAAAAGAAGCGGATTCTTAAATATTTCCGCCTCTTTAACAATAAAAATTATGATGAGGGATTATTAAAAAATTTCAAGACTGTGAAGGGAACCAATTTGATAACAATTCATACCTTACAGGATCATCGGCACATTGCCCACCACCACATTCCAGTATGGTAGAAATCAAATTTGCCGCAATCAAAAACACAAATAAGAAACTTGCCGCTTTACTCAAGACTGGAAAAGGAGAAAATTCTTTGAACTTGTGTGCCAATTCGCCTAAAATCATGACAAATGAGACAGCAAAGATACAAAGGACAGAAATAATGAAAGCCCAAGTATAAAAATGCAATCCAAAGAACGTTGAACCATATCCTAAATCATCGGGTGTGATATGCAAAAACACTTGCCGTGCTGCCACAGCACTGGTTACCATACAACCAAGAATAACCATACCATAATGGGTATTTTTCACCTTATGGTGAATATTGAGTAAGAACCCACAACCTGCCAGCATCAATCCAACGCGCTGCAGCAAACAAAGGGGACAAGGTAACTCAAACTTTACCAATTGATAATAAAAAGCCACCACCAAGACAATAGATAACCCAAAGAGTCCTAGCGTATTCATAAAGATGACGAAGTGAGGATTTTTTTGTTCAACATGTTCCATGGCTATTCTCTCAAAAAGATAAATTTAAAGTAGAAGTTGCGTGATGATTGAAAGTGAGAAGAATGACAACGAATAAAATTGCCCACAAAGCATAACTTATATTTTTTTTACCACACATAGTCGTTACTGCAGTACCTAAAGCGATTAAAAATGGAAGAAACATAGCTTTTAAATCTCCTTTACATCCGTTGTTTAACTCTTATTTATTTCAGCGTTCACCATATTACAAAATTGGGCAAAAAAGAGACCATGGATTTATTATTCACAATTCGTCACTCGCGATTGATATTGCCATTATATTTAAGTGAAAAAACGATATAATCGCTCAGAAGCACATCTCAACAAAAGCGTTAAAAGCACAAAAGCGTTGATTATTCGCTTCCCCTTATATCTGCCATTGTTAAAGATATATCGACAATTATAAAGATTATATCCCCTATAAAGATTATATCCCCCACTCACAAAAGAATCACTTGAACAACAAAATAAATAGGCTTTGAAATCGAGAGATATACATCTCTTTTTTTCTCAAAAGAATATCCTCATTTTGCAACACATTTTTGACATAAAAATCTCTTTTTCTCATAAGCAATGTTTCAAATTGCAACAGATTTTATATCATATGGTGATCTTGTTTATTTTAGCAAATAAAAAATAAGACATTTTTAAAAAAAAAACTTATAATCAATGGCTTTTCCCCAATACACTTTTCCCTCTTATCTTAAATAAAAGACAATACCGCAAGCTCAACAGCCTCATGGGTCCCACGCCACCCCGTGACATTACCCTCCCCGCTCACAAGAAGTGCTTCATGCCTTCAATACTTTAGTTTTTCATCTCTCGAGATCCCCTTTAAATTTTTAGCTTTCCGCCTTATTTGAAAAATAACTGTTTCTCTGTCATCAATTGGCTTTGCAAAAAGAATATAAAACTTTAAAAAAAATAATGATAAAGAATCGCATTGAACCTTTGAAAAGGATAGAGAATGATGAAAAAATCATGTGATGTGGCGATTTTAATGGGGAGCCAATCGGATTGGCAAACGATGTGCCATAGTGCAGATATTTTGACGAATCTTGGTATTTCTCATAGTTCGCATATTGTCTCAGCACACCGAACTCCTGAACGCCTTTATCAATTTGCAAAAGATGCAAAAGATGCAGGGTTTAAAGTTTTAATTGCCGGTGCGGGGGGTGCAGCGCATCTTCCAGGTATGTTAGCAGCCCTTACTCCTCTTCCTGTTTTTGGCGTTCCAGTGCATTCTCACTCTCTTTCTGGTCAAGATTCTTTGCTTTCAATCGTGCAAATGCCAGCAGGGATACCCGTCGGCACATTAGCAATTGGCAAAGCAGGCGCAATTAATGCAGCCCTTTTAGCCGCAGCCGTTATGGCCGTTTATGACCATGATCTCGCCCAACGATTAGAAGATTGGCGTCAACAACAAACAGCCAATGTCGCCCAAACGCCTGTAACGGAGGTTTAAAATGGCACCGTTTTTCAACACCTCCTCAGCCAACACCACCTCATCCAACACCACCTCGTCCAACACCACCTTAGCCAACACCACTTCGTCCAACACCACCTCGTCCAACACCACTCCCTTCACCATGTTACCTCCAGGCAGCGTCATTGGTTTAATCGGGGGGGGACAATTAGCGCGGATGCTCGCCATAGCGGCCGCAGAATTAGGATTTCGAACCGTTATTTTTTGCCCTGAAGCCGATTGCCCAGCCGCTCAAACAGCAAACAACCATATTGTTTCCTCCTATGACGATATATCAGCTTTAGATCATTTTATTTCTCAGTGTGATGTTGTCAGCTATGAATTTGAAAATCTTTCGCTTCAAACGGTTCAATATGTAGAAAAGAGTAAGCCTGTTTATCCTTCTTCCAAAGCATTAGAGATCACGCAAGATCGACTTTTTGAGAAGCAATTTTTGCGTGATCAAGGGATTGGCACCGCGTTATGGCACGCTGTTGACAATTCTTCTTCTCTTCTTTCCGCTCTTGATACCTTAGGCGGACGTGGTCTTTTAAAGACGCGTCGTTTTGGTTATGACGGAAAAAACCAGATCAAGCTTGATCACCCAGATGAACAAACCCTTGACGAAGCCTTAAGGACTTTTCAGGAACAGCCTTGTATTTTAGAAGAAATAGTCCCTTTTTTATCGGAAATTTCGGTTCTTTCGGCACGTACAAAACAAGGAGAACATATTTTTTATGACTGCCCTGAAAATCAACACAAAAATGGTATTCTTCATAAGTCCTTTGTTCCATCACATATTCCACTTGACGTGCAAAAAGCAGCTCAAGAAATCAGTGTAACAGTCATGGATGCCCTCGATTATGTTGGTGTTCTTTGTATTGAACTTTTTGTCTTAACGAATGGTCATCTTTTAGTGAATGAATTAGCACCGCGTGTCCATAATTCTGGTCATTGGACACAAAAGGCATGCATAACTTCACAATTTGAACAGCATATCCGTGCTATTTGCGGACTTCCCTTAGGCAGTCCCTATCGCCATAGCGATTGCCAAATGACCAATCTTCTTGGTAACAATTTTAGCACGTTAAAATATTTTCTGAAGCAAGAGCGCACCTCGATCCATTTATATGGCAAAAGCACTGTTCACCCCAACCGCAAAATGGGGCATATCATCCAATTACTGGGACCAGCCAACAAATCTTAAGCCCACATATATACAAATACTTTTTCACACTTTTCCCCTAAATGAACTGAAAAAACAACCTCTCCCCCCACACCGATATCCATCGGCTTCAAAAGCGCCCCCCCCTAACCTTTTAATTCGCCCCTGAAAGGGCGTGAAGCCCTCCTACAAGCTCCTTCTCTTCCATGCCCCCACCCTCAAAGATACAAAACCACACCAATCAACAATCCAACAGCTCCTCCTCCTTTTCTCAAAAACATCCCCCCACGACTAAAAGCAATTCACCAGCCCCCAAGTTCATCACCCCTCCACCTCCCACAGCATAAATATTCCCCTATAACATACGCAGCCCCTTCATTTTTCTTTTAATGCCAATCTTTAGGCCTTTAATTGCAACCTTTAGAGGATAAACTTACCTCTTGCGGCCAATAGAGAGCATTCTAACAATGCGTTCTCATTGCCTCTAGTCTCCCTTCTTGTGTTCATTCTTTCACAAAAGTGCCAAGCGCCGCTCCGCACCACGCCTTGAATTCCATGTCAAAGATATCATTACAGTACTAAGCTTATCCATCATAGAAATATCCTCTCTCCCCTCATAAGGCGATATTACCTGTGTTGTATTTTCTAGAGCTTGAAGCGTCTCTCCTTATTTCATTTCGCAATAAAGCTTAAAATAGCAGATAAACATACAACTACACACCGAAAGAAAACCGTAAATTTAGCTTACACTCTAAAACAACAACCGTTTTAAATATCACTCACTTTAATATCTGTAATATTTGTCACCTTCGTTATGTCTATCGCCTTCGTTCTTTCCCCTATAAAATTACATTATTCAAATTTGAGTGCCTAACAGCACTCAAGGACGAAGATCCCTGTGCCGATCTGTCAACAATCAAGCTTTTCTTAAGTAAATTCAACCGGCTAAACACTTCAATATTAAATGCCTCTTCGCCTATAGTTTAGTGATAAAATATAATTGTACTCACAAAACGAATCTTTTATACAGCGGCACGAAAAATTGTACATGCCTCATAATAATAAAGGGAAGATGCGCTACAGACGTAGCAAGTCATTCGTATTATAATTATAACAAGTACAGAAATCTTTTTTCATTTCATAAAAATAGTCTGAGAAACTGAGTTATTCGCTTTATCAAAAGACAAAACCTTCAAGAAACAAACGAATATCAACATGACAAAACCAAACCTATCAAATGCATCACCAAAAGAACAAAATGATACATCTTCTCAATGGGACTTAGTCCTCGATATCCAAAAAGAAGTTAAGGAAACATTAAAGGCTGGTGTTGTTTCACTGGGAGAATTTATATTCATAATCTTTATAAGCGTCTGTTTATACATTTTTCTCTCAATATTAGGCAGTGCGGATAAACCTCAGATGAATGTAGCAACTGCAATCGGGCTGTTATGCGCATTAATTCTGTACGGTTCGATACCAATCTCTTTGGTGCTACGGATCGTAGTAAAGAAGAAACTGAAAAAAGTAATGAAACAACTAGACGAAGCGGTTGCTAATCAAAATATAATAAGGAGAGAAAAATGATTGAAGCTATAATATTAGGGCGCATTCTAGGGATCATTGTCGGTTGTGCAATAATAACATTATCCGTTTGGCTTGTTTATTCTACCATTAAATATCGAAAACTGTACCGTAAAGCGCTTACAGGACTAAACTTAGCAATTCAAAAATGTAATAAAGAAATTAATAAATAAAAAAAGTCGTGAAAAACGTGGTATTAAAATACCATAATCCTTATTTTCATATTTCTAGACGTATTTAATGTGATTACCAGTTATTGATGACCCATATTGAGGGTATGAGATTTTTCATAAGGGGACGTTTGAAACTATAGGCATGATATTATGTGCGTACAGCCAATACAAGAAACAATTCCAACGGCTCCCCCACTTCAAGCATTTCAGCCGGCACACGCACCTGACAGGGCTTCACGAGCCCTCACAAACAAGCATCTTGCGTTTTAAGAAGTCCCCCTTTGCCCTTAACGACAAAAACCACACCACTTCAACAATCCAACGGCGTCCCCTCTTCCCCCCACTTCAAGCATTTCAGCCGGCGCACGCACCTGACAGGGCTTCACGAACCCCCACAAACAAGCCCCTTACGTTTTAAGAAGTCCCCCTTTGCCCTTAACGACAAAAACCACACCACTTCAACAATCCAACGGCTCAACAGCGCTCCTGTTCTTGCAACACTCCCTAACAGAGCTTATTTGTTTAAAGCTGACAAGGCTTTTACTTTTTTCCACTCTTTGTGCTTTTTTGTGTCCTTTTTTTACGAGAAAATTTTTACCTTCAAGGCCAACCCTTAACACACCCTAAGGAATTTGTAAGGGATATACCCTTGACAAGAATAAGACTTCTTGTTAAATCTCTCCTACTTTTTTGCAATTTTCACTTATCGTTGTGCTAATGAAGTGGTTAATGCGTACCTTAAGAGTGCGCTTTTCTTTTTGTGATCACAGTGAAAAAGTGTATCGTGTGATGTTATCATGCAAGTACGATATCGCAATGCAATGCTCATAGAGTAAGCAGTCTATTGGGGTTGTAATATTGTATTTTCGTGTTTTAATATTGTATTATAGTATTGTGTTACGTAAACTATTTAAACGGTGAATATGATGAAAATTAAAAATTCGCTTAAAGCACTAAAAGAGCGCCACCGTAACAATCGTTTGGTGCGTCGTAAGGGTCGTGTTTATATTCTTAATAAAACGAACCCACGTTTTAGAGCACGTCAGGGCTAATTCTTTTAGGACTAATTTCTTTAGGATCAATGTTTTTATGCCTACTTTAATTGTAGGCTTAAAAAAATTTTCTTGCGTTTTTTTGGTTATAAGTCCGTTGATTACAAGTCTAGTATTTGATAATATTTGGTGATTTATCTTTTGGGGGCTTGTTTTTATGGATTTTTCTATTTTTTTTAAAGCCTTTCGATTTTTTCAGCTGCGTTTTTTCTGTATTTTTCAGCGCGCGTTTTTTCTTTTTTTTGTTGGCGTTTTTTGTTTTGTTCCCTCGAGCTATGGGCAAAATCCTCCTTCTCTTCCTGAAGATCGGCCTTCTCCACAATCGCTTTTACCGTTAGATGATCTTATTCCCAATTCTCCTCCCCCTTCCTCAACGCCCTCCGATTCTGATTCCTCGGCGGTTATTCTTGAAGATCTTGACAAAGAGCAGCTTTCCCATGTTGACAGAGTTAAGCAGCGCAAAGAAGCAGAAATTTCACGTTTACTCAAAGAATTGAAATATTGTGCTGATGTTGCTAAAGCGAAAAAGATCAGTCAACAACTTCAACATTTATGGTCCCAATCGGGGAGTGAGACGATTGATCTTTTAATGTCATGGGCTGAAAATGCACTCAACAGCGATGATTATGGACTTGCGCTTGATTATATTGACAATGCTCTTGCACTTTTACCTACTCATGCTGAAGCTTGGGTAAGGCGTGCTTGGATTCACATTCAGCTGAACGATTTCAAACTTGCCCTGCTTGATCTCAACCATGCTCTTGAACTTGAGCCGCGCAATTATAGTGCTTTTTTTGAACTTGGCGTTGTCATGGAAGCAACGGAGCGTCCAAAACTTGCTCTTAAAGCTTATGAAACAGCATTGGATTACTATCCACAAATGCGCAGGATTCAAAAGCGCGTGCAAGCTCTATTAGACGAACAATCACCACAAGCTCTTTAAAACCATTCAAGAATAAGACACTTTACGACATCCTTTCAAATCTAGATAAGACGCAAGCCCGCTACACATTCCACTCAATAAACTGCCCCTGCTTATAACCACCCCCCCCCAATTGACAGTGTCTTTTTTTGAAACTTAGCCATTACCATGGAAGCAACAGAGCGTCCAAAACTTGGCTCTTAAGATTGATGAAACAGCATTGGATTACACTCCACAAATGCGCAGAATTCAAAAGCGCGTGCAAGCTCTGTTAGACGAACAATCACCCCAAGCTCTTTAAAACCATTCAAGAACAAGACACTTTACGGCATCCTTTCAAACCTAGATAAGACGGCAAAAACCTGTTTCACATTCCACTCAATAAACTGCCCCTGCTTATAACCACACCATCACCCCCCCCCACACAATTGACAGTGCCTTTTTTTGAATTTGGACCTTTTTTGTATTGAAGGCATCTTCCAAACACTGCCAATATGCCCCTTACAGAATTTCTTCTCATAGCAAGCATACGGGCTTCACGCCTAAGTCCTCTTCAGCCGTTTCTTCTTTTCACACCTTCCATCATGGATAAAAAAAATTGTAAACACGATCCTCAAAAAATACTTTTTGAAAAAAGCTTAAAACATCGCTTAGCGCCTCTAATAAACTATCACCGTCTGTTTTTTATTTATGAGCTTCAACCATATAGCAGCACATACCGTATCAGCTCTCCTCCACCCCTCAAAGTTGATAAAACAGCCCTGAAATATGGCTTCACAAAGCAAAAACTTCAAAGGTGCAACACCAATTCAACCAACATCCTTGAATAAGAAATATTCCTTTCAAAACTCCTCCAAGCATTACCACGAAACATAAAAATCAAGCACTGTCCCAAAAGAGCCAATCAAGCCATTGCCAATAAACCGTTCTGCGTCACTCAATCACCCACCCCCACTCATATTTTTTACTTTGAATAAGCCATCCATCATACAGCCATTTCGAGCAACCACCGACAATATCATCAATCTCTCCTGAAATACTTTATGAAAAAGAAGAGAGCGAAGTTATTTTATCTCTAGCAGAAGCTCTGAAATTGTTTTATATTAAGGAGGGTGTTCTGCGCTTCTCGACAGGAAATAACGTATTCCTGAGACCTTAATGATCTCCAAGGGAGCTGTCCCTGATCAAGCCCGTGGGCTTTTTCATATGGCGCCCACCTATTTGTATAGGTTCCTGGGATCAGCTTTTTCCATCGGCTGTTGTGGATCACCCTTTATTTATATAACTTTTTTACATCAAATTTTTCCAGCTAAAATTGAGAGCGTCCTTTTACATAAGACCAATGACGATACTCTCTTTTCAAGAAATAAAAATTACGATAGGCTTTATTTTATAAAACAAACAGCACTTACAAATAATCCCCTCTATGAATCTGCTTCACCCCTTCGCACGCAAGCAACGCAAAAGCGGTTTATCGCACCAAAATACCCCCTAAAGAGCACACACTTTTTTTCATGCTTTTTTTTCATGAGCACAGCTCTTGTCCATACAGAGATTTACAAAACGCCAACAATGGATAAAATACCAGCATCTTATAAAACAATTAACGAGACAATGACAAATAATCCCCTCTGTGAATCTGCTTCACCCCTTCGCACGCAAGCAACGCAAAAGCGGCTTGTTGCACCAAAATACCCCCTAAAGAGCACACACTTTTTTTCATGCTTTTTTTTCATGAGCACAGCTCTTGTCCATACAGAGATTTACAAAACGCCAACAATGGATAAAATACCAGCATCTTATAAAACAATTAACGAGACAATGACAAATAATCCCCTCTATGAATCTGCTTCATCCCTTCGCACACAGCAACGCAAAAGCGGTTTATCGCGTCGTGATGCTCTTTTAACAGAAGAGCGTGCACTCTTTTCGCAGCGTGCTTGTTGCCACTTTATTGAATACCTTGAAAAGAAGGGAACCGATTTTTCACGCCTCATTTTAGCAGGCTATTGGCCCATTAAATCGGAAATTGACCCGCGTCCTTTACTGGATGCTGTAGCGTTACGCGGTGGGCATTTAGCCTTACCAGCAGTTCTTGATTCCACCACCATGATTTTCCGTGCATTTTCGCCCAGCACGATTTTAGAGCCCATGCGTTTTGGCACCTTTGGTCCGGGTGCAGACAATGACGTTGTTGCCCCCAATAATATTATTGTTCCGCTTTCTGCATTTGATCGTCAATGTCACCGTCTTGGCTATGGAGGAGGATACTATGACCGTGCTGTTGCAGCTCTTGAAAAACAAGGGCATCAAATGACATTATGGGGCATAGGATTTTCATGTCAGGAGGTTTCCTCTATTCCCGCAGCAGAACATGATCTACAGGTACAAGGAATTTTTACAGAAAAAGGTTTCTTAAAATGTTAAAGTGTGATTAAAGCGCCTATGCGTTTTTTATTTTTAGGTGACATTGTTGGTAGCACAGGCTGTAAAGCTGTTTTTGAACACCTTCCTCAACTGATTGAGAAATGGCAGCTTGATTTTGTTGTGGTAAATGGTGAAAATGCCTCTGGTGGTTTTGGTCTCACACAAGAAACGTATCAAGATCTTTTGATGACCGGTGTTGATGTTGTCACCACAGGTAATCATGCTTTTTCTCACAAAGAAGCATTGCAGTATGCCCATGAGAGTGATCGTTTTTTACGCCCTGCCAATTTTTCGAAAGAAACTCCTGGAAAAGGTTCTGGTGTTTTTACGGCAAAAAATGGCGCCCGTGTTCTTGTCGCCAATCTGTTGGGCAACGTTTTTATGCCGTGTAAAGTAGAAGATCCATTTGAAACAGCGGAAAATATTCTGCTTGCCTGTTCGTTGATGGAGCAAGCCGATACGATTATTTTTGACTTTCACGCAGAAACGACAAGCGAGAAGCAATGTTTTGGCCATTTTCTTGATGGTCGTGTGAGTGTTATCGTTGGCACACATACGCATATTCCCACGGCTGACGCGCAGATCTTAGAAGGTGGGAGCGCCTATTTAACAGATGCAGGCATGTGTGGAGATTATAATTCATCTCTTGGAATGGATAAAGAAGAACCCTTACACCGTTTTCTTTATAAGACGAAGCAAGATCGTTTTGAACCGGCATGTGGTCCTGCCACCCTTTGTGGTTTAGCGGTTGAGATTTCAGATCGCACCGGTTTAGCAGAAAAGGTCTCAGCGGTACGGATTGGTCCTCATTTAAAGCCTGAAGTTCCGGATTTTTGGTAGCTTCTTTTAAGCCACCCCTTTGATAGTTTCTTTCCAAGATTTTCTTTTGAGAACTCTATTTGGCAAGACGACTTTTCCAGCCCTTCCCAAATCCCTACTAAAAACACCCCGCCCTCCAATTTGCCTAATACAGAAACTTTTCTAGCACAAATAAGTCACTCTTTTTAAAAGGATAAAAGATAAAGGATAAAATTTTTCGTGATTTTTAAAACGATGAGAAGGAGGTTTTATTTGGACATTTCTGCGGGGGGGGGGGGGAGGAGAAATGTTAACCCCCTTCTCTAGAAAAAGCTTTATATAATAATTTATTATTTAGCAAGAGCCTCTTTAATCTTTTTTTGATTCTAACGAAAATTTAATCTTAAAATTGCTTTTTAGATTTGAGCTCTCTAAAACTTTTCAAAAGAATGTGCTCTTCTTTACTTGCGATCCCTTCATCACAGCAATACAAGGCATTTTCTTTTGTCGAGAGATCGGAGTAGAAAAAAGAAATGGGAACATTGAGAATATCAGCAATTTCTTGTAAACGCCCAGCTCCTATACGATTAGAGCCTTTTTCATATTTTTGGATTTGTTGAAAAGTCACACCTAACTGGCTGCCTAATTTCTTTTGCGACATTCCGATCATTGTTCTTTTAAAGCGAATTTTTCTGCCTATCGAAATGTCGTTAAAGTGTGGATTTTTAGCTTTCACTTCAAGCTCCCCTGCCGGTTGCGAGCGCCCTCGCATTGGTATTCCGGGAGTTGAAAGAGCTGAAACTTGACTCAGCCTTTTGCTTTTAGTGCTAGAGAGCACCTGGACATAACAAAAGCTCCCGGAAATCCGGGATATCCATAAAGCTGGATAAATACGTGTCTCAAGTTTAGGGTCTTTCATTCCCTGTTGATCGCTGCGTAGACGACCAAAACATTCTCTTACCAATAAAGTAATTTCATGAAATTAGCAATAAAATTTAAAAACAGTCTTTATTTTATGAGCTCCACCCCCGCCTCTCAAACTTTTATGCCCGCTCGTAAAAACTCCAAAACCATGAAATAAAACCCACGTTTATTGAGAGGACTAATAACCCTTTATTTTTGAGATCACACCTCCCAAAAGCACACCTAACAACATATCACCCCCTCCCAAAGCCATTTTTGAGAGACATCTTACAGATTTACACTGTGATGCGTTGGATTTTTGCACCACAACGAGCCAATTTTTCTTCTAATCTCTCAAATCCACGATCAAGATGATAAACACGATTGACGATTGTTTCCCCCTTTGCTGCCAATGTAACAAGAGTAAGAGGGCTGCAATCACAAGAGAAACAACAAGCACGCAAATCCGTCGCCATGATGAGGCCTCCTTGCAAATTCTCTGTTTTATGAGATGCGTTGCTCTCTCGCCCATCAAGCTTTATTTGCACCCTCAAGCGATTGAGTTCTTGAACATGCATAAAACGATTTTCGAAAACCGTCTCTGTAATTTCACGCGCTTCCCTCAACCCCGCGTCATGAGCGCCATGAACGAAACTTAGACAATAATCACGAGCCTCCTCAAGAGTGAGAGAAGCAAAACTTTACACGAAAGAAAAACCATTCCGAAAAGAAAACAGCAGCCACAAAAGCCATACCCTTGAAAGATGGAGATTTGAAAGAACTATTGAGAAAATCATCAAGAATGTACGGCTCCAAAATTCCACAAGCAAGAGAGTAAACCATTAAAAATGCACCAGCCAAGCCCAGCGCCCCAAGCCCAGCCCCTCCCAACAAGCAAACATTGTGTTAAAACGCCCCCAAGCAATCGCCCCCCTCAACCACAGCGCAAAGCATTCAGCATATCTTTAACAGGTTTACACTTTGAAAGCTTTACACTGTGATACGTTGGATTTTTGCGCCACAACGAGCCAATTTTTCTTCTAATCTCTCAAATCCACGATCAAGATGATAAACACGATTGACGATTGTTTCTCCCTTTGCTGCCAATGCTGCAATCACAAGAGAAACAGAAGCACGCAAATCCGTCGCCATGACAGGAGCCCCTTGCAAATTCTCTGTTCCATAGACAGTTGCCGTCTGCCCATCAAGCTTTATCTGTGCCCCTAAGCGATTGAGTTCTTGAACATGCATAAAACGATTTTCGAAAACCGTCTCTGTAATATGCGCGATTCCTTCAGCCCGTGTCATGAGCGCCATGAATTGCGCTTGGAGATCAGTTGGAAAAGCAGGATAAGGTCCTGTTTTAATATCAACGGGCATAATTTTGGTGTTCTTTGGATTTCGCTTAATATGAATTCCTTGAGGTTCTATTTGAATCTCGAGTCCTGTTTTTTGGAGCACCTTAAGCACTTTTGTGAGATGATTAGGATTTGCATTTTTAAGAAAGACATCTCCTCCCGTCATAGCAACAGCCATTGCATATGTTCCCGCTTCGATTCGATCAGCAATAACGCGTACTCTAGCACCGTTGAGTTTTTTAACCCCTTCAATTGTAAGCGTTGTTGTTCCTTCACCGGTTATTTGAGCCCCCATAGCATTCAGGGTTCGAATAAGGTTTGTCACTTCTGGCTCACAAGCTGCATTCTCAAGAGTGGTTGTTCCCTTTGCCATTGTCGCCGCCATCAGCAGCACATGGGTTCCACCAACAGTGACTTTAGGGAAACGATAGTGAGCACCTTTTAACCCCTTTAGCGCTTTTGCATGAACATATCCATTTTCGATCGAAATCTGTGCGCCTAAAGTTTTAAGTCCCTCAAGGATAAAATCGACAGGTCTTGTTCCAATAGCGCATCCTCCAGGAAGCGAAACATAAGCCTCTGCGCATCGTGCAAGCAGTGGTCCGATAACCCAAAAGCTTGCACGCATTTTTTTCACCAGTTCATATGGTGCCCGTGTTGTGGCTATTTTTTGCGCCGTAAAATGAATTGTTCTTGAATTCACACATTCATCGTTAAACTCTTGTCCATCAACGGCATATCCAACACCATGATTATTGAGAATACGAATAAGCAATTCAACATCGGCCAGATGCGGAATATTTTCTAAAGTGAGCGTTTCTTCTGTCAGCAGCGCCGCAATCATAAGAGGCAATGCAGCATTTTTTGCCCCAGATATAGGAATTGTTCCTTGAAGTTTTTTTCCCCCAACAATTTGAATAGAATCCATCGTGTTTTCCCTCTTTTCCTTTGTGCCTGCCCTTCCAAAGGATTGTCCCCCTTCGGGAAGTTATGCTTTATTAATCGTTTTAGAACGCATTCTAACTATGAGAACAAATTATTGAGAAGTTTGGTTGCAAAAATTTACTAAAAAACATTTTTTTGCATTTTAGAGCTTTTTGCATTTTAGAGCTCTGGTTGTGCTCTTTTTCGGCTTTGCTCTTTTCGACGTTTCAGGTTTTGACGCAATTGTTGTGCCAATCTTTCTTGACGTCGTTTTGCTTTTTCATCTTGATGATTAATTTCATTTTGTTTTTGTTTTTGATGCATTTGTGTCATTGCGCAACCTTTTAAACAGTGTTGAGCTTCTATCCAAGCAACTCATAACCTTAAATATTTAAGCATATAAGAAACATATGTCATGACATAAGATACGTTTTCTTGCAAGAATATACAAATGTTCTCTTGCCTATTTTCTGACAATATGGCACAAGACAGCGCAAAGATTGAAAAGGGCTGCGGTAGCTCAGTGGTAGAGCACTCCCTTGGTAAGGGAGAGGTCGAGAGTTCAATCCTCTCTCGCAGCACCATTTTATTCTTCTTTTGCCTCTCTCTTCTTGCCCTTATAAGTCTTCCCTATAAGCCTAAATCTTTTCCCCAACCTTCATCGGCTTCATCAAATCCTCCATCCTTTAAACCATGCGCTTCAATAGCCTCAAAATCAAGAGCCTCAATGCCACGCTTAATCTCTAAAATGCCTTACGAACGGCTTTTGAAATTGACCGCCCCCCAAAGAATATCCCCCCACCCCTTTCCTTGCCTCCCCTTTCCTTGCCTCCCCTCTCTTTCATTTCTGTAAGATTGTCCCCCTTTACTCCTTCTCTTTGCCAAGCCTCACTGTTGCAACAGCTCTTGGCACTTGAGACGGTATAGGCATTTTTATTTTTTCAATATTTTATTTCTTGAATATTTTTCCCCACAAGCTCACCCTGTTTGTAATATGCAAACAAACGATTTTACTTGATTCAATATAAGAGCGTTTGAATAAGAGAACTAAAAACATCTCACACTATTTCGGGCTCTCATTGAAATTCAAATTGAATCTCAATAATGAATTATTATAAACTCATTGTTTAAACATATCCCATTGATACCTTTATCCGCCCCAAAACGAATAATCTTATCTTTCCAGCCTCTCTATCCACCTCAAGCAACACAAGTATTCCCTGTAAAAATTAGAATAAGCTTCATCGATCCTATTCGTCATTTACAACAGATCTAACAGAGCCATTTCCAGAACCTCCTCTCAACGCCTTTCCCATTCTCCCCACCCCTTACCAAAAGCAAAAAACAAACAGTGATAAAATCCCCTCAATAAAGCTTTCACTAAGCACCCCACGCTCCCATATGGCAAACATCCCATATGGCAAACATCTCATATGGCAAACATCTCATATGACAGGCATCCCCATATACTAGACATCCCATATGGCAGAAAATTGAGAGCCTGCCTTTTCAAAGAAGATCCCTCATTACCAATTTTATACACTATGGTTCTCCACGTGCTCTAAGCCTCCCTCTTTCAACACGCATCTTTTTTATACGAATACTTTGATTGATACGGATAGCGTTATTCGTCTTGCATAAGAGCCCCAAGAGCGAAAAGCTCTCTCCCTCTGTTCTATTGAAATCAATCACCCCTCTTCGCTTACACTTCACAAGCAGAAAGATCCGTATGGCGAGAAACTTTCCAAGAAAAGCATATCTCTTCGTAAGAAGCCTCCCAGTAAACGAGATTATGAATCGTCTCAAGAGCTACAGCCCATGCCGCAATTTTGGCAACGGGCCCCCAATAGTACCAACTTACTTTTTCATAAAGTAAAAATAGGGTGCGCAATGTTTATAATCTCTGGGGGGGGTATAATCTACAGACTTTATAATCTACGGGGCTTGACCGTTATACCCCTCACGATATTATTCACAGGCGCCAGTATGAAATTTATGAACGCCGGCATAAAATGGCTGTGAAATGAGCTTAGAGCGAGATATCTTTATTAAAACAAGTGCGTGAATGTACAACAACAAGTATATTTCATTTGGAGTATTTTGGATATTGCCTACTCTCCCCACCCTAGGACAACCATTTTGGCTACAGATCCCCTTATATTTTCTGCTGTCATATCTCCTCCAATAAGCTAAAACCCCACATATGCGGGGTTTTAGCCAGTACCACACCTTTATTTAGACACATTATGATCATTATAACCATTTTTATTAAATACGTTTTTACGTATATTTTCAACACAAAAATAACACATATTGATTTATTTAACAGAAATCAATTAAATATTCATGATAATCATTAAAAGTTAAAATGATGAAATTATTATTCAGAACGTACGTCATAATATTTATAACGTTTTTTTCTGTATTCATATTATTGGGTTGTACTCAAGTAAGCGATCTCGCTGAATACGATAGGCTTTACCAAAAATATGTCCATGAAAATTACACTCCTTTAGCATATTCTCAGAAATTAGAAAAAGCAAAAAAAGAGGTAGAATATTTAAAAGCGTATATGGAATGGACTGTAGACATACCCCATGACAAAAGTCAATTTTGGAGGCATTTAATAACATTGCCCAGTAATCCTCCAGAATTCAATATTTTTAAACATTATCACATATTGCTTGTTTTTTGTGGACGTTTTTTTGATTTATGGCAAGGTGATAAAACGATGCCCACACTTACCTTTAACGACTTACCAACAAGACTGAAAGCTTTTAAAGCTAACGGGATGAAATACAGGAAAAATTGGGATTATATAGAAAATATTTTCCTCAAAGCAAAGTTTGAAACAAACTTTGATGATCCAATGTTTGCGTACGCAGAAAAATTTTTGGATTCCCCTAATGGCATTAGTCGAAAAGAACAAACTCTCCAGACAGAGCTGCTCATAATAGGCAATGAACTCACTCGTTTTAGAAACACAGCAACAATGTGCGTTATGGCTAGAGAGGTATACCTTGCCATGATGCCCAAAGAAAATGTAAAACCGCCCGTAAGATATAGCACTTTTGAAAAATGGAAGCAGTATTTAAAAAATCTTTAAACGGATCATAAAACGCCTTTCAAAATACTTCTAAAGAACCATTAAGCCCCCCTCACAATGACTATAATCAGGCACAAAGAGGGTATAAAAACAATGTGAATTAAACAGTCTTTATCGAGAAGCGTCTTAATTATCGCTCTTTTAACAATGCATCTTTTTTATTCTTCAAAGGGATATACTCATTCGAATGAAGTGTTCTCTTCAAAAGAAATTACAGAAAGAGAGAGATTCTTCCGCATTTTCCTTGTTAATGGAAGTCGCTGGTGGGAAGAAAAATTCTACCAAATTCTCTGGATAGAAAAAACATTTTTTTTGGAAAACAAGCAGCAGTTATCGCAACCGCTCTATGAAAAACATGTCAATATAATAAAAAAATGGCAGAATATAATCAAAAAACGACATCATGTATTTAATACTCTGTGCACCCTTATAGAATTAGAAATAGATGCAATGCGACATGTGAATGAAGCAAAACACTCTCATGAGCATACAGATCTCTCAAACCTTATGAAACACATAGAGACATATCAAGAGCGTATAGCTAAAAACAAGAAAGAACTTGAGAAACTTGATCATGAAATTGAGATCTTATACAAAGTTATCATAGAATATACAAAATTACCATAAACTTTGATCTATTCATTCCATAACTTTATGAAAAGTGCTTCTCAAAGGGTCCCCTGTATTTTCAAGCGTTTTGAACTATCTATCGCCATCTTTAGATACAGAGTGCCAAAGTACAGTAACGTTATCATACAATTTGTTGTATTTTACCAACACAAAAATAACACATATTGATTTATTTAACAGAAATGACTTATAAAAGCTCATCAGAAACAAACGACAATAAATACCTTATGTTTAAACACTTTATTTTCTTCGCTATCGTAATAAGCGCTGTTTTATTTACGCATCATACAACGAGTGGATGTACAACAGATGGTCTTTTTGTTGGAAGTACTTCTCCGATCAATTGTATTTCAAAAGAATATATAAGACAGAAAATAAAAAAGAAGCTATTGAAAAAAGAACGCGAAAGAGAATGGTTAGAGCTTGAACAATTTTCTGTTAGCGCTTGTCCAGGTGGAAAATTTCCTGTTTATTATGGCGTTTCTATTATCGATTGTGTTTCAGAGGAAGAACTAAAACAAAATCGTCTTAATCAAAATCATTTTAATAATGAAATTAATATAATGAACTTATTCCTGCAATGGTTTATCGTAGCATTCGTAATAACAACGATAATGTCTGTTCCCATAAGTTTACTTTGGCGTTTTAGATTTAAGGTTTCTGCCTGTTTATTTACAATAATGACAACCTTGGCTATTATTGCCGTCCCTTTTACATTTGATTTATCGTCTCTCTTTTAATCTATTTTTGTAAAAAATATTTCTAAAATATTAAAAACACCCTGCATTTTTAAGCGTTTTGAACTGTATCTCCTCTCATTTAGAGACAATAGCCCCAAGTACAGCCATGCCACTCAATACAATTTTCACCATATTTCTAACATAAAAATAACACATGTCGATACATTCAAAAGAGATCAATTAAACGATCTTATAAAATAAGAGCAATACACAAAGTAGCTGTATTTAATGATAGTAAATGAAGACGATTATTATGGAATTCTTGGTGTAAGCTACGCATGCAACGATAAACAGATAAAATCTGCTTTTCGTAAATTAGCTCTGCAATACCACCCTGATCATAATTCTAGTACCGAAGCAGAACAAAAATTCAGAAAAATTTGTGAAGCCTATGAAGTTCTTAAAGATCCTCAAAAGAGAGCTGCTTACAATCAGTTCTATCATAAAACTTTTAAAGATAATGACAAGGCTTCTGAAATTAGTAGAAAGCAAGAGAACAGACGACAAGATAATACCGAGCATGTAATTGGTAGTATCATGAATGTAATTTTCATTATTTGTGGAATAATACCTATAATGTGTTATATAATTTCGTTTTTTACGTGGAATATACCACTAGGAATAATAAGTATAGGGTTATTAATTTTCATCAGTATAAAAGGATATTTGGTAAATATTGGTGCATTTATCTTCGGGATCATACTAATATCATTTATCAAAGTTATATGGAGAAGTATCTATTGATCAGTGCTTTTGAAGAGCTTTAAGATCAATCCCACAGTGAATTCACAAGGTGTGGTCATTTTTGATTTTCTATAACAAGGTAGTGTAGAAAAACATAGAGATTATAATGTCTCTATCCGTTCTTTTCTTATTCTCCCGTTTCCTCCACCCCTCTATTTTTTTCCACAACCTGCCCCCCAATCTTTTCCCCAACAAGCCCACTTGACTCCACACAGACTTTTTCTCATGCCCCTACATCCTTTTCCCATATCGGCTAAAAAAAATCCCCCAAGCCCCCGCAAAGCTCTCTCCCCCCAAGAACGAAAGCATAACGTACACCATTGTCACAGCAATGAAAAAGCAACTCAGCCCTTTCATTGCGGCTCCCCCACAGTACTCACCACAAAAGCACCCAAAATCACACCACCATATCTCTAAACAACTTGGCCTTACTCCCCATTCTCGTTTTCCCCTCCAGCATACCGCGCCGCCTTGCATGCGCTCCAAGCACCCTTTCTTCCCACATTTTCCCACCATGGCTTTCACATTCCTGTCCCCTAAAGTTCGCTATGCTCCCTGCTTCCCTGCGCCCCCTTATTTGGCACCCTCCTCCAACACAAAAACCAGCTCTTTTCCCTCTGCTCTTTCCTTTTTATAGAACTTTGCCTCTCCTCAACGCTACACAAGATCCCTTCCCACCCCGTCTCATTCTCGTTTTCCCCTCCAGCATACGCTTTGTCTTCATTCCAAGCACCCTTTCTTCCCCCTCCTTCAAAGCAATTTCTGTTCTTATATGAAAACCTGTCTCAACCGATTTAATTTGCTGTACCATCTTCTCCAAAGCCTCATTAAAACAGCTAATTTCATTTTCAAGCTTGCAAATATATGCTTCATCACGATAAGCTCGTTTAATCAAAGGAGGCATATCCGGCCAATAGAGCATTAAATCCACCCATTCGCGTTGAGAAATCCATAACCCTCCTTGACATTGTGCTTTATGTTCTGCTGGAAAGCCCTTTTGCATGAAATGAGGAATTAAAATTTCAGGTTTTTTTGTTTTAATTTCCAACAATCCATTTTTTCCAACAAAAGCATCGGGAGAAAATCCTTGTCCGCGATCATCTGCCAAAACAAAGCCAATACATTCAGGTTCTGTATGTGTCAGTTTCCCATAAAGCTGTCGCGCGCTTGGTTCTAATTCAGTCCCACGTCGCATAGAAAGTGTTGCCCCTTCATCAACGGTTTTTCCGGTAATTCTTTCTCCCGCCAATTTCATCATCACACTCTGATAGCGTGACGTTTTTTGCCCATGTTTTTTTTGCGCCATAACCATCTCAAACAAAGAAGCCGTAATCAAACCATTACGCACTTTCTGCCATTCTTCTGTTCCTTGAATACAATCGATAATGATTGGCATAGTATTTCTCCCCTTCTTTAAGGTGCTTTTTTTGCAACATATTCTCTTTGAAACATTCATATCTTTTAAGATGCATTCCCCACTAAGAATGACAGCATCCTTAAATATTGTGCTGCTGAAATCACAAAAGCTTTTGGAAACGCCCCCCTCAACATCCCCCTCCCCACAAGTTTCTCATCCCCTCCTTTTCCATATCGGTTAAGCCCCCAAGCGGCGCCCTCCCTAGACGAAAGCATAACGCGTGATATTTTCTCCCCGATAAAAAAACCTCTCGCCCATCATTGCCCCCTAAGGCTCAATACAAAAACGGTCAGAACCGCGCCCCCATAGCGCCTTCCTCTTCTTCCCTCTCAAACACCTTCCCTCATTTCCCAACATGCTTTCACATTCATATCCAAGCTCTTTGCACTCCCTGCGCTCCAAGCCCTCTACTTCCCCCCCTCCCTCAACACTCTACTCCTTCCCCCTAAGCCTTCATTTTTGTTCTCCAGCATGCTTTCATATCACTCCAACCCCACTGGATAACCCGCTGCCCCTTCATTGCCTTACCCCCCCAATGAACCAGCCGGCAACTTCCCCCACACAAGCGCCCGCAATTCCCCATATATAGGGCTCTTTTCTTCATACCCCCCTTTCCCATATCGGCTAAGAAAATCCCCGCAAAGCCCCTCCTCCCAAGCTCCCCACCCCCAAGTCGTCCCCCCCCAAGAACGAAAGCATAACGTGCACCATTGTCACCGCAACGAAAAAGCACTTGGGCCCATCATTGCGGCTTCTTTTTTCAACCCTGCTACTGCACGACGAAAAAATCATGGCGGCAATATTCTTCCTCCAATTTTTTTGCCATAGACTGAGCCACCTCTTGCGATATAAAATGTATAGCGTTGTGTTTTTGTGGTTCGAGTCTGATTAAATTTCGCGTGTTGCCAGCATAATAAAGTGGAAACCCTTGATAAGAAGTCTTGAGATAACTTGGCATGTTTACCACCAATAATCTGTCAAGACATCACATGGGCGTAAACGATGCTGTTTTTCATAAGAGCCATAGAGATTATCTTCATAATCGCAAGCCGCTCTTTCATTTAAACAAGCATGATAAGCTTCACTATTCAAAATGAAGGGCTGCAATTGTGTATTTTCTTCATTTATTTCATGATTTTCGACATAAAAATCAGCGATTTGTTCCGTAACATCTTCAGCATGAGAAGTTGTCAGATCGAGTCGTAAAACTCTATAAACAGTTTCACATTCTTCAATCAGTTCGAGCACTTCTTCGATTTCGTCGATTGGTCCTTCATAAGTACAAGGATTTTCCTCTTCGCATAAAACGACAATGATTTCATCCTCTTTAACGAATGAAATATTTTTCATGATTTCCCCCTTTAGATAGTTGATAAAGCATAGCCTTGTCTTGACAAGACTAAATATAGCGTTAGTCTTATCTCCTCTATAGGAGAGATGTCAACCATTTTATCCTTCATAAAAGATATATTTTAAATATCTACGGGGTTCAAATGACATATGTAAAGAAAAATCTATTATTCTTTGTTCCTCTCATGCCCCTTTGTTGTTCTCTATTTGTTCTTACAAAATTGCAATTATAAACACACAGGAGAGATAAAATGAGTGACATAATATTAATAAAACACTGGAGTCGCCTTGACTCAAAAGCACAGAAGGAAGTTATTTTGAAGCTTCGTCAATTGGTCGCCGCAAAAGAGTCAAAATCGCCTGTCTCTCTTGCGGAGAGAGTTTCGAAATAAGCTCTATAAATTCTTTATCTTCAGGGCTAGCCCCTTTCCCGTAAAGAATATAATTCATACTGATATTAATTTCGTGACAAATTCGCGAGAGAGATTCGATTGTTGGTTCTTTTCCTTCAGCAAGAATAGAATGAAGGTACCCCGCGCCTTTACCGGCAGCGAGGGAGATAGATCTTTTTGACCGCCCACTTTTTTCCAAAGCGATTCTTAATCTTTGACGCCAACCATTGATATTCATAATTTCACCATATAGCGCGTCTTTTTAAAAAAACACGTCCTTTTTATAAAACGGGCTTGCATTATCCTCTAAAAAGGATAAAATTAAGGAAACAAATTTTACTTTTTAGGGGGAAATTTTTTTATTTTTAGATCATAAAAACACTTTAACCACCCTACCGGATATAAAAGACCACCTCCAAAGCTTCTGCCCAAAAGCAAGTACGTTGAGAATGTGTGGTATTCTTTATTTTTTCCATCACCGCAATCTTAAATCGTAAGTTTGCATGCGCTTCAAGCACAGCCAATCATTTATAAGCATCGTAAAGAAGCCTCTAGTCATCATCGAACAGAGCCAAAAGCAACACAAGTTAAATCCTTATTTGAGCTTTTATCATCAATAAAAATGTATAAAAAAGAAGAAAGTAGATTGCAGTATGAAACACGCTAATCAACAAGAAACTCCTCATTATGAATCGTCTAGGCTTCCATATGTTTGTTGGTATCAAAATGACTTTCTAGGAGGTGTACGTGGGATGCGCGCACACGAAATTGGAATCTATACGATTCTTCTCAATGAAATGTATGCCCGTGGCCGACCTTTAGAAATATCGAAAGAACGTTTAGCGCGTCTTTGTGGTTGTGACAAGCGAACTTTTGTTAATGTTTTAGAGATGCTCATCCAAGAGGGCAAGATTTTAAATTTAGCCAATGGGTTATGGAACAAGCGTTGCGAAAATATTTTTCAAGAGCGAGAAAAACTGCTTGAACAAAAATCCTTTGCGGGACGTTCTTCGGCAAAAAAACGCAAGAAAATCAATACTGAGATTCAACAACTGCTTAACGAGCGCACAAAAGATGGTGAACAAAACTCAAAAGCTCAAAAGGCAGAAGAAAAGGAAACACCTTACGGTGTTTTAGAAAAGAAAATTTTGTTTGATGAGACAGAACCTTGTTTTTCCTGCGAAGAGAACTTTGAACAAAGCGATCATCCATCACCCTTATCGGCTCTTGATTCACCTCTCCCTTTGCCTGCCCAAGCAGAAGCAGAGCAAAAAAACGCCTCCCCTTTAACTGCTCCCCAAGCCGAGTTCACTCCCGCCCCTATCGCGCAAATTGTCACGGGGGAAAAAACAAAATCCGCCACCACTCTTCCCCCCAGCAATCTTCCTGCCTCCATCCCTCCTTCTTCCAACAAAAAAACCACAACCTCAGTTGCCAAAGGGCATCGTCTTCCTGAGCATTGGCAAGCAGACATCAAGGCGGCAGTTTCAGAAGGCTTGAGTGAAAGCCAAGCCCATTGGCAAGAAAAGAAGTTTCGCGACTATTGGCAAGCCAAAGGCGGCAAAGAAGCTCTCAAAGTAGACTGGCAAGCCACATGGCGCAACTGGTTTCGCCGTGAGATCGAACGGCAAGAACAGCAAAAACAAAGGAGCTCCTCATCTTTTACCTCTGAGAACAATGACACGCTTTACCGCAGTTTGATCAACTATAGCGACAATTTTTGACATCACACAAACAACGTATTTTTCAAGCAAGCGCGGGGACAAAAATGCTTCAACACCACAACAGCATCGGACAAAACAACACAGAACAAAACAAAAGGCGGCAAAACAACAATGAAATAAGCTCTTCACACCGTAAAACGAGTCAACATCGACCATTTTTCTCTCATCACAAAAGCGTTTTCCCCACGCAAGGACCCCAACATACACCCCAATACACACCCCAACAGGACTCCAGCATGCACCACCCCCTCACAGGCATATCCTCCCCGCCCTTCTTGCACCCCCTTCCTCCTTTCCGCCTTCCTCCTTTTCCCAAGGCGCCACTTCCCATGCTCTTGGCAAACAGACATCAACAGAGCAGCTGCAAAAAAACTCAATGAAAAGCAAACTCTTTGGCAACAAACCACCCCTCCCACACAGGCACCCCAACTCATGCCCCAACAAGGTATCCCCCAACAGGACCCCAGCATGCACCACACTCTCAGACATCCACCCCACCTTCTTGCATCCTTCCTCCTTTCCACCTTCCTCCTTTTCCCAAGGCGCCACTTCCCATGCTCTTGGCAAACAAACATTAACACAGCCATTTCAGAAGGCTTGAGTGAGAGCCAAGCCCATTGGCAAGCCAAGAAGTTTCGCGACCATTGGCAAGAAAAGAGCGGCAAAGAAGCTCTCAAGTAAACTGGCAAGCCCCATAGCACCACGAGACTTTACGATCAGATCAAACGGTGAGAACAGCAAAAACAGAGTCCTCACTTCTCACATCTTGAGAAAAACGAAAATAATATCACGAATGACCATGAGCACAATTTTTGAAATCAAACAAAAACTTATCTCACAAGCAGATAGAATAGCAGAAATGCTTCTTCCCCAAGGGCACAAACGAGGCAACAATTGGATTGTAGGCAACACACGTGGTGAAGCTGGTCAAAGTTTATCGATTTGCTTGAGTGGTAGTAAAGCAGGACTTTGGTATGATTTTGCAGAAAGCACAGGAGGAGATCTTTTAGACCTTTGGTGTGAAGTCAAAGGCATTAGCCTTTCTCAAGCCTTAGAAGAAGCACGCGCGACTCTCAATCTGACACGCCCCAAACCCTTTATGGCGCCCCATCGTTCCTATCGCCGTCCACCGGTTCCTACAGGGCAGAGCCCGCAGAATCTTGTAAAAACCTATCTCCACGAAGAACGCCGCATTCCTCTAGAAATTATAAAGCGTTACCGCATAGGAGAAAATGGCAAAAAAATCATTTTCCCCTTTTATAAACCCGACGGCACCCTTGCTTTAGTCAAAGAACGGCTTGCACAAACGGGAGCAAAAACCAAACCAACAGCCTCCCAATGTGAACCGATTTTATTTGGTTGGCAAGCTCTTTACCCCACAAACCACACCTCCACGCAGGCGCTCCAACAGGCACCCCAACACACACCTCAGCAGGTACCCTCAACCAACCACCCCTCCACGCAGGCGCCCCAGCAAGCATTCCAACACACACCTCAGCAGGTACCCTCCAACCACCCCTCCACACAGGCGCCCCAGCAGGCACCCCAAAACACCGCCTCAACCAACCCCACCTCCACACACACACACCAAAACACCACCTCAACCAACCACGCCTCCACACAAGCGCCCCAAAACACCACCTCAACCAACCACCCCTCCACACAAGCGCCCCAAAACACCGCCTCAACCAACCCCACCTCCACACAGGCGCCCCAAAACACCGCCTCAACCAACCACGCCTCCACACAGGCGCCCCAAAACACCACCTCAATCAACCCCACCTCCACACACACACACCAACAGGCACCCACACACACCCCCCAACAGGCGCCATTTCCCATTCTTTCTTCAACAAACCGTACCATTGTTATCACTGAAGGAGAAATTGATGCGCTATCCTTAGCCGCCTATGGATATCCGGCGGTTTCTGTTCCCTTTGGAGGAGGCAGTGGAGGAAAACACAACTGGATTGAAAATGAATTTGATCATTTAGAATCTTTTGAAACGATTTTTTTAGCCACCGATATGGACAAGCCCGGAGAAGAAGCAGCCCGTGAGATTGCCAGCAGGCTTGGACGCCACCGTTGCTACCGTGTCCGTTTACCCCTTAAAGATGCCAATGACTGTTTAACCGCAGGGATCGATAAAGCCACCATAAAAGCCGCCTTTTCCTCAGCACAAAGCTTTGCACCAGAAGGTTTACGGCGCGCCTCAGACTATAAAGATCAAGTGATTGGGCTTTTTTGGCCAGAGCCTGAAAAACATCTTGGTTATACGGTTCCCTATCCTAAACTGAAGGACAAATTGCATTTCCGCCCAGCAGAATTAACGCTCTGGAGCGGTGCGAGTGGTGCAGGTAAAAGCCAATTATTATCAGATTGTATTCCCCATTGGATTGCACAAAAGAGTCGCCTTTGCTTAGCGTCTCTAGAAATGAAAGGAGAACAATCGCTTCGCCGTTTAACCAAACAAACGGGCGGCTTAGAACAGCCTACAAAAGAGACGATTGAACGGATTCTTCATTTTTTAGACGAAGGGCTTATTCTTTATGAACATGTTGGCAAATCAAGCGTTGACACCTTGCTTGAAGTCTTTGACTATTGTCGTGCGCGCTATGGCTGCGATCAATTTATCATCGACAGTTTGATGCGGCTTGGCATTGCCTCTGATGATTATGCAAGACAAGAACAAGCCGTTTATAAAATGGTTGATTGGGCTGTTTTAAACAGTGTGCACATTCACCTTGTCGCCCATGCCCGTAAAAGCGGTCTGGATAAAGATATCCCCAGCACAGAAGACATTAAAGGCGCCTCAGAGATTGGCGCCAATGCCTTTAACATCATCACCATTTGGCGCAATCGACCGTTGGAAGATAAAATCTTTGCCGCCTCTCTCGCACAAGAAAAAGCAGATTTAGCCAAACGCCCAGGTGTCATTATGAATATTGCCAAACAACGTTCTGGTGATTTTGAAGGCAAAATAGGGCTTTGGTTTGATCCCCAAACTTATCGCTATCGCTGTTCTTTTGAACAATCATTCCCTCGACGTTATCTGTAATGCCCCATAAACCCCACTCTCTTTAAAAACGCCTCCGCTTTCAAACGCGCACGTCTTGCTCCCACAGAAACAACAGGAAGGATCAATCCACAAATGATGAAAAACACCCAATCCTTCGCGAACCAAAGCCTGCTCAACCCTAGATTCTCTGCTCCCAAACGCAAACAAAAAAAGGTCGCTCCAACAACGGCGCAAAACACCACCCCCTTCAATAACCACAAACAACGCGTCACCACCCCATCTCGCCGCCCCCTCATATGCAAAATCAAGAACCACTCCAACAGTGCAGCAAACACGATCCCTATCAAGGACAGGAGACCCCATGGTATGTCCATATTCTCCATCCCCCAAAGAGCTAAAAAAAGGACGACTCCTAAAATGCAATAAAACAGCACTTCCTTCAAAAAGAGGGAAACACCACAAATACAATAAAACGCCGCCCGCCACCACGAAATATCGAAGCGCTTGGAAACCTTATAAGTACTAATAACGACAACAATAAAAAGGTAGGAAAATACCAACAACAGCAAAAAAAACAAATCGTTCGACATCACATACCCCTCACAGCAAGCCCATTAAAGATCACACCCATGAAAAAGAAAAACACACCCTACTTTAAGAACCAAGCCCATAGAACACGTGCACGCCTTACACCCTGATAAATCAAAGGAGAAAAAAATCCAACAATAAAGGGCAACACCCTCTCATTCGAGAACCAAAGCCAGCTCAACCCTAGATTCTCTGCTCCCAGACGGGCAAAACAAAGAATTGGTGCCAAAATGCAGAAAAACAGCACAAAATTCAAAGCACGCAACGACCTCTGTAACACCGTATCACTTTGCTCGCGTATAAAGAACCCCAAGAGCACTTTCAACAATAAAGACAAGAGCAAAACCTTTAAGAATACCGCCCTTATGCTATCCATATCCCTGACGCCCACAGCAGCAAACCACAGGATAAAGCCCATCATGCAACAAAACATGACCGCCTTTAAGAACACTTGCCAAGCAACAGGCATACTCTTGACGCCCAGATGCACCAAACCAAGGACAGTTGCAAAAATGCAAGAAAACACCGCCCCCTTTAAGAGCAGCTCCCCATCAACAGCGCGCCTGCCCACGCCCACATAAACAAAACCAAGGTAGGTGGCAACAACGCCATAAAGCACCACCCATCTCCAAAACATCCACTCTGTAACAGAGCGACGCTTTGCTCCCACATAAATAAAAATCAAGGCAAGAGCAAAAAAGCAGAAAAACCAAGGCAACAGCCAAAACATCACATCGTTCGACATCAAATACCCCTCACAGAAAGAACATCAAAGATCACGCCCGTGGGAAAGAAAAATGCTCATTCTTTTTAAGCACCCCCCCAACAGTACACGCACACACCGTACCCCCTCCAAAACAAACAAAGGAACGAATCCAACACTGCTCACAAACACCCCATTGTTAAAGATCAAAAACCAGTGCCCCCCATATGCTTAGCGCCCACATGCGCCAACCCAACAACAGCTCCAACAACGCCGCCAAGCAGCAGAAACCTCAAAAAAAAACACCCCACGCGCTATCCCCTTACCCCGCACCCTCATAAGCAAAACCAAGGACAGCTCCAGCAATGCAACAAACACCGCTCCTATCACTAAAAATTCCCATGATATATCAAAACGCTTTACTCCCTTATAAGCAAAGCCAAGAACCACTACAGCAATGGCGCAAAACACCACAGCCTTCAAAAACACGCCCCACGATACAGTTCTACTGTTTGCTCCCACAACAATAAAACAAAGGACAGCTCCAGCAATACAAGAAAGCTCCACCCCCTGCCAAAACACCTCCCACGTAATAGCCGGTCTCCCCGCATCTTCATAAGCAAAACCAAGAACCAAGCCAATAACGCAGAAAAACGCCAGCCCCTTCAAAAACATGTCCCGCGCAACCACCATACGCCCCGCTCCTTCATCAATAAAAATCAGAGACCATGCCAAAAATGCAGCAAAAGATCAATCCTTTTCAAAGAATGAAAGCCTAAACCCAAGACGCCTTGCCCCTCTATAAATAAGAGCAAGGACAAAGCCCAAAAGGACATAAAACACCCACTTGTTTGAAAACCACACCTGAGCCAAACCCAAATGCTCAGCTTGCTTATAAATAAAATCAGAGACAGCAGCCAAAATGAAGCTCAACAACACCATCTTGAGGAACAAACCCTTCGTTACACCCCGCCGCTGCATTACTTCATAACCCAACATAAGGAAAATACCGGGAATGCCATAAAACGCCACAGCTCGTAAAAATACGCCCCACGTCATCCCAAGAGCCTTCATTTCCACATAAACAGCCACAGAGACATAGGCTACAATACAGCTAAACACCAATCCCTTCAAAGACAAAAGCCCGCGCAACATCATGCCATTCCCCCATCAAGTCATTCAAGGAAAATCCACCATGCGACAAAACACCCCTCTTTTCAAGAACCAAATCCATGGGGCTTCCCACACACAAGCGCAACAGTCCAAGTCACCCCCAAGAGCGCATACCCACACAGCACACTTCAACACATGTCTTCCTCTCATCCCCCTCTTTTGCCTAGATCAAGCAACATTTTTTAAAAACGAGAAGCAAAATTAAAATTTTTAAGGAGATGCTATGCCCCATAAGCAGAAAAAAAATATGCAAACCTGCCCGCTTGATCATCAAAATCAAGAAAAGCACATTGGTCATTTAAAGACGCAAGAAATCCCTGTTGAAACGCGTAATCCTTATTTTAAACCCAATCATCCAGAAAGTTCCAGCAACCCGCTCACGATTAAAGCCATTGCCAATGCACAAAGCCATCCCATTGCCCTTTTATATGCGAAAGGACATCTCAGCAAAGCCCAATATAAAGCGGCAGAACGTTTTTATTTTTACTGGCGTCAAAGCCAAGCCGATCTCCACATGAGCCTTGACTACACCCGTGAAAAGGTTTCCTGTAGCCAAGGGTACACACACCCTATTGAACGTCAAATAGAAGCCTCCAATCATTTAAGAACAATCAAAGTTCAACTGGGTATTCTTGGCTATTCACTGCTTGAACGCGTTATCGGCCATGGACAAGCGATAAAAGAATTAAGTTCTTCAAAACGCAAACAAAACTCCCTTGCCGATCATTTACGAGATTGTTTAGACTTGCTCGCATTTCATTGGGGATATGCAAACCATAAACATTTTGAATAATCCCCCTCCTCGCTATTTTAAGCGGCCTCCCATGTTGCCCCGCCCCCTCTAAAGAAACCTCCCCCACACGGGCTCAACCATTGAGCAGCTCTCGCCCCTATTTCCATTACCTTGCCCCCCACACCCAAAAGGACAATACTTCACCCCCACACATAATTAAGATACACCCCACACTCTTAAAAACAAAAAGCCTTCCCCCATATCAGTCCTATAATCATGAGGGGCTCTTAATTCGTTTTTGATTGAAGAATATTATCAAGATGCTTGCATGTATCATAATATTTTTAAATATAGTTTAATTAATATCGAGTCTTAAAACAAATATTCAATTGAAAAAAGTATTACGTTTTAATGCAAAATGACAAAATTTTTTGTAAAAAGCATTTTTTATATTGCTATTTTTTCAATTCTCTGCTAAGTATAATATGGTAGGTTCTTTAAGTATGATTTTTTTGTATTTAGTACGGCCTTTTAAATTTATTCTTTTTTGACACGTCCTGCGAGTCAATGTTAAAATTCTCCTACTTTTTGGTCCTCTGATTGCGACGGAGGACTTTTTTTTATAACTGTACTTTTTTATGACTGTATTGTCTTAAATCACTTCCTTATGAGCTTTGTGATAATTCCTCCATAAGGTTTACCCGCAAAATAGATCATTCTTTTGTCAAATTGACTTGCGTTCCATTCTTAAAGAACAAAGATTCTTAACTCAATCTGATTTACAAACAGCTTGGATACACTTCCCTCTTGGTTTGCCATTCCCTCTTGGCTTCTATTCAGGTTTTTCCGCTAAACTCAAGGCGCAACAGAATCTTGCTCTGTCTTAAAGATTCACCACGCCCTTAAAAAAACACTTAAAACATATCCAAGGAAGCTTGCTTCATATCACCAAACCTCAAATGACCGTGTTTTACGGCATAACAGAATGACTTAACTATTGGATAACTTTCTTTATCGCCCCCCAACAGGTTGATGTATCACGACAACATATTGATTTATAATCATCATATCCCGTTATCCATATAAAATTAAGAGACGCAGATATCATAGGGATTCTCTCATTTTAAATTTATTTCATGTTGCATCAATCAACACCTTGTCTTTTCCACATTACAAACATGAGAGACATATGAAATAACGCACTTCAAAGATTTCAAAGATAAAGAATCAAAATGCCTCTTATGAACACGCTCAAGAGCCAAAGGCTGTCATCATATGAGGCGCGAATAGCATGATAATGTGCTGGCTTTTCCTTATGAGATTTTAAAGAAGGACTTATCCACTTCACAAGAGATTTCTCCATTATCAGATTTACCAATATCTCCAATCACCAATATAATTGTGATGATAAGATAACATAATGTTTTTAAACAAGTAGGTAAATGTGCAACACAAATATATTCTATTTAGAACATTCTGTTTTATGTGAGTCGCGTAAACTCCCATTAAAAAACAAAATCCCCCATTAAAAACAAAATCCCTATGAGAAAAAATCTAAAGCGTGAAGATAAAAACATGAGACAAGTGTGATTCCATTCAGATATTGCTCTTTAACCGTCAAACCGAATAAAAATAGATCCGGAAAGTATGTTAATCTTCCTACCTTAAGAGATAAACTAAGAATATAGACAACATCTCTCCTAACATTCCCCTTTTTCTAGCATCGCGTAAGAATCAAAAGTTATACAGCTTATTTTGTCATATTATAAAGCACTGTTTTTTAAGGCGGTATTGAAGCAGTTAAAACAATTGAAGTGTTTAGCCAACGCCATCGCCATTAGCAAAGCTAAAAAAACAAACTGTTGAAAAGCCGTGCATATCTTGTGTAAACATAAAAAAAACAAGAAAAAGGCACAAAAATATCTCAATTTTTATAAAAATACATCAGCGTCTTTTACGATTGTATTGACGAACAACCCTTATCACATAATCATCTTAAATATTGAGAATAAAGAATGAATAGCCCTCGCAAATACAGCAACCTATCAATAAAAATATAAAAACAAATCTTTTTGTTATCTCTGTTTCTTATGGAATATGCCTTTCCCTATGGATGCACTTTAGCCTCCAAAGAGTGCATTCAATCCATGGAAAGGACGCACTCTAGCCCTCAAAAGAGTGCATCCTTCCCCTCAACGGATACCGCCGAACCCTCATAAAGGCAGTATCCAATCTATAAGAGGATGCACTCTAGCCTTCAAAAGAGTGCATCCTTCCCCTCAACGGAGACTGCCAAACCCTCATAAGGCAGTATCCAATCTATAAGAGGATGCACTCTAGCCTTCAAAAAGAGTGCATCCTTCCCCTCAACGGAGACCGCC
>NZ_JBHIQC010000008.1:38499-86118 GCF_042196385.1 Bartonella sp. AP150HLJHH
CTCCGACCCTCAAAGGAGGCATCCAATCTATAAGAGGATGCACTCTAGCCCTCAAAAGAGTGCATCCTTCCCCTCAACGGAAACTGCCAAACCCTCATAAAGGCAGTATCCAATCTATAAGAGGATGCACTCTAGCCCTCAAAAGAGTGCATCCTTCCCCTCAACGGAGACTGCCAAACCCTCATAAAGGCAGTATCCAATCTATAAGAGGATGCACTCTAGCCTTCAAAAAGAGTGCATCCTTCCCCTCAACGGAGACCGCCTCAACCCTCATGAGGCAGTATCCAATCTATAAGAGGATGCACTCTAGCCCTCAAAAAGAGTGCATCCTTCCCCTCAAGAGATACCTCCGACCCTCAAAGGAGGCATCCAATCTATAAGAGGATGCACTCTAGCCCTCAAAAGAGTGCATCCTTCCCCTCAAGGGATACCGCCAAACCCTCATAAAGGCAGTATCCAATCTATGGAAAAGATGCACTCCGCCTTCAATAGAGTGAATCCTTCCCTTCAAGGGTTTTACTCAATTTTCATCGCATCTCATTTTTATGAACCCTCATTTTTATGAATCCTTGGTCAAAGGCACAAAAAGAAGTTTGCTAGCAACCATTGTATCACCCACCTTATGGGATTCCACTTGCCTACAGAGCTTTCAAACTTTTTTACGCCTTCATAAAATCGAATCTGAAAGAATTCATTAAGGCAATTAAGAGTAAATTTTGTCAAAATATAGACAAAGTTTATTCTTTTTTGTGATTGTTGTATTTTTACTATAGTTATTTAAATCGAATTTATATATGATACGTATCGATATTTATTTATCGAAATAAATATAGGAGAAAAACTATGAATATCAGATATTTTTTCATAGCTGGGGCTATTACAAGTGGTTTAGCTCTCGCGATTCAAAAATCTGATCGTATAGTCAATAAACAACCCTCTCCTATTGTTGCTCCTTATACTATTGAGAAAACAAATTTACATTTTGTTAAACAAGTAAGGGACACATCGGATACATTGAATATACTGAGAGTCAGTAATAGAAGCGCATCAGAACAAGCATCAATCGACGATATATACGATAAAGCAGAAAATTTATTGAATGCACTAGCTGGTTTTTTAGGATCACTTATTATATATTTCGTACAACTTGTTGCTACTAGAATATAAGATACAAAAAGTTCTTAAAGTAAGGTTATATACATTTTGTATATATTGTAAAATTTAAATAAAAAGGCCCTTTATAAAATAGGGCCTTTTTTAGTTTAATTTTTCCTTTGTTTTAGTTTAGTTTTTATTGTGTTTTTATTTTTATTGGCCAAATATCATCGCCTTCAAAAATGCCATTTTTACTTGTCTCACATCTCAAATGACAAAGGCTCTAACTCCCTAGCTTCGCTCCCATAGCACTTTAGTAAATAAGGGTCCGCAATCTTCTTGTTCTTCCCAAAAATTCTTCTGTTTTCAAGAAAATGACCATGAATCTCCTCTGTCATCGGATTGGCTTACAGATCTCCATGAAGCAGACTGAAAAACACAAAAATACCATAAATTTTTATATCAATATCACCATACTGAAACACTGTTGAAGCTTAACAAGCGCTGCTTCATTGGCAAGGACTTCTTAAAAAGACAAAAAACACCTCAAAGGCAAAAGACCTTAACACTGCTCAAAAATGCCATTTTTTGCCTTCCTCTCCCCTCAAATGACAAAGGCTCTACCCCCTAGCTTCCCTCCCATAGCACTTTAGTCAATAGAGCTTCCCCATAGCGCCTTTAGTCAATGGAGCTCCCCCCATAGCGCCTTTAGTCAATGGACCTTCCCTCATAACGCTTGAATAAGCAATGATTTATGAGAATTTTCTAACAAAACAACAAAACCATCTTAAAGAAGAGAGTAGAATTTATAATTGATTTTTTCCCCTATTCTTGAGGATCAAGCCATTTTCAGTCTATTTTTTTAATCTTGGCTATTATTCTTGATTTTTCGAGCCCTTTATTTTGCTCTGGTAAAAAAGGTGTGAAAGCGCCATGATTGAGACGCTTTCACACCTTTTAAATAAAAGTGCTTTTCTTCAACAGGAAAGTACAACACTAATCAATTTTTATATCCATAAATGCGATTTTACCATCTTTAATATAAGTAATATCAGGAGAATGTTTTACCCCTTCTGCTGCAAAGACGCATGGTTCATCACTCACAATATATCCTTGTTCCCTTAATTCTTGTTTTTTCTCCTCGACTATTTTTTTATGAAAATCTCGTTTTTGATTACACGTATCAGGGGGTCTCACTCTGAAAAACTGATAGTCCATGGCTATAGACCACTTCTCAGCAACCCGTTCCAGTAGATCGTAACTGAACTTTCCTTCCTTTTTCACTTCTTGAGCGATCACCATCGCGCGTTCCAAATGGACTTTTTCAATGGTTTCATCAAAGCCAAGCTTCTCCCCTGCCGTAAAACTTTCGTCATAAGAAGCTAAAGTCTCAACATCGCCAAGTAAGGCAAGAGCAGCAAGATGCAGCAAAGCATAAGGTGCAAACTCTACGTCAGCATCCGGTGCCCATGATAAAGAGTCTTTTTCCCAAGGGGGAATACTATATTGAGAGCGAAACATTTCAAGCAAAGAATCATCTTCCATTGTCCATTTTAAAGTTTTATCGAGAGCTTTCTTTAAAAGCTGGACGCTCACTTTTTCTTCAAAAATTTCCAATCCATTGGGTACAAAATTCATAAATACCGTTGGCACAACCCCAGAATTATGAGGATTAATCGTCTGACAAGCCGCCGCAAAAATACCGCTCATAATTAAAAGTCCGCGATCAAAAGGCGAAAACTCTTCCACTCGTTGCTCGTTATAAAGAAACTGCACTTCACGATCTGGTAAAAAGAGGGTTGCCAAATAATCTCCCTTTCCCTCGATTTCCACCGACCATCCCAAGCTTTTTAAAAGCCCTGTTGCACTTTCTATCGTGAGAATTTCATCATCATCATAATCGGCAGAGAACTCTTTTTCCTTTAGTTGCAAACGCCTCTTCTGCAGCACGGCTTCATCTTTCCAAAACTGCTGCGTTGCAAGATCATTTTCTTTAAGCACTCTTTCCAGCGCGCCTTTCACTTGGAAATTCATTTTCATCCGTTTGAAGACAGAGGTATAAAGAGCTAAAACAAGCATGATAATGATCATGCAAATAACAATCATCACCCAGAATCCGGGATCTAATAGAAATACGGCTATAGGATCACTGTTCATTTTTCCCCTCTCAGTCTTTAAAAAAGCCCGTGCGACAAAGAGCTTATGTGCTCTCGCACAGAGATTGCTTCTTCTAGTTTCTGAATATTTTTTCGCAACTCACCCGTCACTTTGGTGCGAAGCCGTAACATCACCGGAATCAAGAAAAGTGCACAAACCGTTATGATGTCCGTTGTTTTAAAGAGAACGGCATGCACAACATATTGCCACCCTGTCAGCTGCCAATTCAATACACCTGGTATTTCTAGAACCATTTTCCACATGATAATGAGAACAGCAATAGCAAAGATAATTTTATAATCCTTTGCTGAAAGCAACGCTTGCTGGAGCGAAAAAGAATGCGCTCCTTTATGCGTTTCTTGCTCTGATGCCCAATTTTGCTCCTTCATGTATTCCCCTCTCACTCTTGATGAAAAGACCCGTGTGACAGAGAGCTTATTTGCTCTCACACAGAGATTGCTTCTTCTCGTTTCTGGATTTTTTTCCAATTTACGCATTATGATGATGCAAAACCCAAATATCACCGAAATCAAGAAAAGTACACAGGCCGTTATGGCTTACGTCATAATAAAAATTATAATATTCCTGCTACCTTGCCACCCTCTTACCTTCCTCACATTGCAAACAATAAAGATTTTCAAACCACACCAATCTGTAAACAATAGTCACAATTCAGCTTTTTCTTCCTAAAAATTCTCCTATTTTCAAGAAAATGACCCTGCATCCCCACTTCAATAGGATTCATTTCAAAGCTTGAATGAACAAGGTACCTAAAAATACGAAAACAACCCATATACCGCGCGCCCCTACAAGCAAAACCGTTCCTTCCTCACGCCTCAAACGATAAAGTAAGTCCCAAGCACTCACTCTAGGCTCTAAACCCCACGGGCTCTTATTCCCTTTAATCAACACTGATCCATAATCGGCTTTTCTTCCACTCAATGCCACCCAACACTGCTCCTTTAAAGCAATGTTTACGGACAATCCATAAAAAAACACCAAAACATATCAGAGGCAAAATGGTATAGAGAGCAATCCCTATAAAGGCTGAATCTCTCATAATTTCTTCATTATTTTTCCCTCTCATGACTTCTCAAGCGCTGTACCCTGTTCTTGCAAGACGTTTTTCAGTTCTTTTCTTAAACAGCGATACGTTCTCACCTGCTTAAAGACACCATAATAAAGTTGTAAAATCCCCATGGGAATAGCAGCAAACCACAGTGTCACGAACAGAAGCACGAAACTGAATATTATAACAAGAATATCACTCCATTTTTCTCTATCGCCTTTTTTATACCAATCCTTTTGATCGGTTATTTTACCCCGTTGCTGGTTTATTTCTTTCAATTTTTGAGTATTTTTTCTCAACAAAAGCCACAATGTTATGAAGAGTATCAACATAACTGGAAACAAGACCCAAACACACACTATAATAACTTGCCAAAACGCACACAGAGAGAGAAAAAGAGGTGTATCCTGCCACCCTGTCAAGTTCTCTTGGCTACCCAAGGATGGGAGAAAGAAAATCCTGTTCCATAGCTCAATAATGAGAGAGAGAAAACAAATGACAACATACTCTTGCACAGAAAAATAATCTTTCTCGAAAAAATGGCGTAGTGCATTATAAAATGCTGAATTTTTCCCCTTCATTGCTCTTCCTTTTTATGAAAAACGCATTTTTTTATCTCATGCCCGCTCTTTTAAGAACCACGAAAAGTGCGATGCATGGCGCTTCCCTTGTTTTCAACAAAAAACCCCAATTTTCTAAAAGCGTGGTTGCTCTTCCCAATGATTAAGAGCATCTTCCTCATTACAAACCTGATAGGCTTCTTTATCCTCTTTGCCTGATGATTTTCCAACCATCCCCTCTTTCTTGTGTCACGAGAGCTTCTAAACGTTGCCTCTCCCCCCTCACAATAGCGACAAAAGCGCTTTATAGCTAGGCAAGCGCCTTATCGTTCTCTTTTCTTATGCGTTTTAATTCCCGTTTCACTCTACAATACGTTCTCACGCGCTTGAAAACAAAATAATAAAATTCCAAAATGATCATGACAACACCCGCAGGAAAAAAGATTTCTAGCAGAAATATCAACCAAAGGTATGCGATAAAAAAACTGCTTATTTTTTCTCTATTGTTTTTTACCGGATTATTTTGTTGATCGGTTGTGTGACCCCGTTGCTGGATAGCCTCTTCTAACTGCTGAATCTTTTTTTTCAACAAATACGTTAAGATGAGATAAAGCACCAATAAAACAGGTATCAAGGCAACAACACACACCATGATAACTTCACGCAGCACAAAGAGCGCCAAAAGAGCGCTATCCTGCGATACACTCAACGACCACTTGGATTCTAATGGGATCAAAAGAGCTTTATGACCTATCCCAATAAGGATAGAAATAAGACAAATGATAATATGGTCTTTATAAGAACGAAATGATTTTCCAAAAACAACAGAGCACAGTTTGTTATAAAATGTGGAATTTTCCCCCTTCATTTGCTCTTCCTTTTTATACAACTGTTTGTCCTTGACTTTTATAAGAACACGAACAATCTCTCAAGTAAAATTCCGTCCATTGTCGTCAAACAGAATACCCCAGAGAACACTCGTATTGCATATTTTATGTTGCCAATAGTTTTGCCAATTCACGTGCTTGTTTTAAAAAAACACCTCTCAACACTTGCAAACCAACGCGTATCACCCCCATTTCATGAACAGCCCCCATGAAGGGGATAACAATAGCGCCCCCATGAATATATCCCCTTACTATAAACTCTATCACCCCTATTGTTTCAGTAAAAAATGTAATCCGGCGCCATTCATATACGCCCCCTGCGGCCTCTACAATAGCCTTACCCTCCCTTGTAATACGGGGCACGCCATAACTCCATTCCTCAACACGGACAACCCCCAATTACCGCTCCTACAACAACCCCACTCCTGCCCCAAAAACAGACATATCTAGGCTTTTACGATAGCCCTTATCCCTTGAAAAGACAGAAGCATTTTTATTCTTTTCTCAATTATTTTCCGCCCACTTAAGACATGAAAAAAGCAACTTCCATTGATGCGCAAATGATCGCGCAATAAGAGCATTTGAAATGAGAAAATCTTACAACTTTCTTATTCCAATTAAAAAGGCTCAATGATCATTCAAAATACGATGATATCTTCCATTTTTCATTAGAGTTCTTGCAAGCCAATAGCTTAGAATATATTCATAAAAGCGCTTCTAAAACACGAGACAGCCGCTACTTTTGAGATCAAGCATTTTAATATTAATGAAAGCACTAACATTCCCTTGCAAGTTTGAGGTGTTGTTTTGTCAACAATCTTGTTAGCATGGACTGATTCTATGATGATGCGATATCATTACAATTGCTCTTTATAAACAGCATTGATACGCGCCATTTTACTCACACTTCTTTATAAGCCTTGCGTTATAGGCTTGTGGGGAAAAGATAAAGGAGAATCCTGTTGAATATAGCAATTATTTTGGGGTCTGTGCGTCAACCTTCCTTAACAAGAACTTTAGCCAATTATTTAGCGGATTGCCTCATAAAGCGGGGTGCATCACTTCATTGGGTTGATTTGCGTAAACAGCCCTTGCCGATGACAGATCCAGATTATCATCAGCAGGTAGAGGCTAATCCAAGTGCTGCGGTCCGTGAGTTTGTAAAAACCATTGCCGCGGCTGATGGCGTTATTCTAGCAAGCCCCGTTTATCAAGGGTCTTATTCGGGTGTTTTAAAAAATGCTCTTGATAATTTGAGCTATAATGCCTTTTTAAATAAACCTGTTGGGCTTATCTCTCATGGGAGTACGGCCAAAAAATGCGCACAACCTTGTGAACATTTAGTTCCGGTGGTGCACACGCTTTATGGTTATACACTCCAATGTCAAATCGCCTCCTCCAACGAAGATTTTTCCTCAGATGATGAAGGTCGTACTTGGAAAGTTATAAGTGAAGAGGTACAAACCCGTTGTGAAAGACTTGCTGATGAAATGTACACATTTTTAAAGCAAAGAGGTGGGATTTAAAGTAATAAGGGAGGGGGCATGAAAAAAAAGGATGCGCACTATCGTTATTTAGTGGTAGGGGGCACTGGGATGCTTGCCCCTTTGTATCAATCACTAGAGCCGCAAGAAGTGATTATTGCTGCACGCTTTCTTTCCCATAAAGTCCAGCTTGAGGCATTGCACAACAAACAGTTGTGCGTGTCGTTGGATTATGATTGTGCGGCATCAAAGGCACAATTTTTAGAAGCTGTGAAGCAATGGCATGATCTAAAATATTGCATATTATGGATTCATTCGCCCGCCTATGCATTTTCTTGCGCATTAATTGAGCAGTTGGCTCTTTTGCCTAAACCGCCATGTATTCTCCATATTTTTAGTTCCAACACGCATGATCAAATGATCCTCGAGTGCGCGCGCAAAAACAAGGTTGATTTTATCCCCATTCAATTAGGACAAAAAACAACGCCCAAAGGTTTACGATGGCTGCCCCATAAGGAGATAAGCCAACAGGTACTGGATGCCATAAAAAACCATATGAATAAACAAAACTTATGATCAAAACCTCTGCTTTGCAAAGAAGCAGTGCCCCTTCAATCTCTATCCATACCCGAACACCCTCTTGAATAACTCATACTCTCTACATCATAGGCTTTGAGAACGAACAATCCCCCTCCCTTACGCCTCTAAACAGCATGCCTATATCAACAGCTCCAAAACCAAACGTTTTTCTATCCCTTCTCACACGGGCTTATCCCCCTCTGACAACCATCACAGCCCTTGACCAACCACACACACCATTTTACAGTTTCACGCTTTTACGATTTTAAAAATTCACAGAAAACAAGCAAACTGCCGATAAACCGCCCCATTAAAGCCTATACAAGCCTATTACAAACCTATCATCAGCCTATTCATTGCCATCAACCCTTTTCCCCCAACGCCCTCCATTCCCACTTCCCACATTCCAATTTTGACGCATTGCACAATCCAACCATCCTCCATTGGCACCTTTTCTCCCCAACCGCCCCACAACCCTCACGGCTCTTGACCAATCACACACCATTTTACAGTTTCACGTTTTTACGATTTTGAAAATTTACAGAAAACAAGCAAACTGCCGATAAACCGCCCCATTAAAGCCTATACAAGCCTATTACAAACCTATCACCAGCCTATTCATTGCCATCAGCCCTTTTCCCCCAACGCCCTCCATTCCCACATTCCCCCATTCCCCCATTCCAATTTTGACGCATTGCACAATCCAACCTTTACGCCTCCATTGGCACCCTCTTTACCCCATATCCTCCCCACAACCATCACGGCTCTTGACCAACCACACACCCTATTACAGTTTCACGTTTTTACGATTTTGCAAATTCACAGAAAACAAGCAAACTGCCGATAAACCGCCCCATTAAAGCCTATACAAGCCTATTACAAACCTATCACCAGCCTATTCATTGCCATCAGCCCTTTTCCCCCAATGCCCTCCATTCCCCCATTGGCACCCTCTTCTCCCCAACCGCCCCACAACCGTCACAGCTCTTGAGCAACCACACACCCTTTTACAGTTCCACGTTTTTACGATTTTGCAAATTCACAGAAAACAAGCAAACTGCCGATAAACCGCCCCATTAAAGCCTATACAAGCCTATTACAAACCTATCACCAGCCTATTCATTGCCATCATCAGCCCTTTTCCCCCAAACCCCCTCCATTCCTCCATTACCCCATTCCCCCAGAGATCAGCGTAAAATGAGAAAAACAATCGATGCCCTCCTCCCCAAGCCATGAAGCAATGGCATGATCTAAAACTTACGCCTCCCCCATGACACGAGCACTACGTGCGCTTTTTCAGCGCTGCGTTTAATTGTTTGGTAACCTTGTAATACGAGATCAAACGCTTGATAAAAGAAATATACAGTGCCACAATGGGTATTGTTAAGAAAAAATCAAAAACACCCCCCAGCAGAATGATCAAAATCACCGTCCAAGCTGCCGCCATTTCGTAATGCATTTTATCCCCTTCCCTTTATAAATTGATTGATTGGGTTGCTTCAGTCACTTCTTCCAACTGCTGAATCTTCTTTTTCAATCGATGGGTTAAAATTTCACGAAGGATCACAACAACAGGGATCGTTGCAAAAATACATACCGATAAAAAAAACCAGAAAAGCAAGAGAATGACAAAATATTCAAATCTGATCTCATCTATCTCTTTAAAGAAAATCACATAGACATAAGCTTTGAAAAACATAATGATGAAAGAAAGGCATGCGTGGAGGATATAATCTTTGCGTGAAAAAGCGAGCCATTTTTTTAACGAATAGAAACTTATCTGTGTTTCTAGTGTTAAGTTTTGCGGCACTCTCTCTTTTTCTTTTCCGCTTTTTTCAAAGAAACAAAAATGCTGCGGCTGTTCTTTCATCAAACCTCTTTGTTTTTTCACTCTGTAATAGAGCCTCAAACGCTTGATTAAAGAATAATAAGGCGCCACAATAATCATATTCACAAAAATGGCAAAAACTGTAACTGCATTTAGAAAAAAACATCCAATCGGCAGAAAAAAAATAAAAACCGCGATCTCACTCCTCATGCGTATAACCTCATTGATTAATCTCTTGCTGCTTTGTTTTTTCTTTTAGTTTTTTCTTTATTTTTTCCAATTTACGCTCTTTAAAACGACAAATGCCCCACAAAATAGGAAGGGGTGTGAGAAGACAAAACCATATCAACACTGGTAAGAGAAAAATAAGAGAACCAATTCCTTCCCATCTTGTCCATTGCAACGGCTGTACCAGAGACTTTGCACCCGCAGGAACTTCTAAAGCCATCATGATAAGGCATGTACAAAACATGATAAAAAAGCGGTGCCCTATTATTTTACACCGTCCCACCCCTTTACGCATTTCCACTGAAGACACCATAAATTTTCTAAATGAAAAGAAAGACTCTTCAAATGTTGCTTTTTTCTCCTGCATTGTTCCCCTCTGCTTTTACGCTTCGCGCTTTTTACGCATTATTTTTAGGTTTAAGCTCTTTTTAAATTATCTAAACTCTTTATTTTTCTCAATAAATTTTTTCATCAATCCTAATTTCTACATCCATATATTCTAACTCCCCATCCTTTATGTAAAGAATATCGGGACGATAGTTTTTTCCATCAACCTCACAAATCGCGTCCTTTTCATAAACAAAATATCCCTGTTGCCTTAATTCTTGTCTTTTTTCCTCGATCAATTTTTCATAAGAATCTCTTCTTCTATTGCACAAATTGGGATCTGTAGCTCTAAAATATTCATAGCTTTCTACCTCCATGGAAAAATCCTTTGCCGCCTGTTGAAGCAAATCGTAACTGGGTTGCTTTGTCTTTTCTACCGCCTGAGCGATCACCATTGCGCGTTCCAGATGCTCTTCTTCAATGCTTGCCTCAAAGCCCAGCTTCTCACCTTCTATAAAGCTTTTGTGATAAGAGTGTAAGGTTTCAACATCGCCCATCAAAGCCAGAGCCGCAAGATAACGCAGGGAATAAGAAGCCAACCGAGGGACCACCGTTTTGTTTTCCCAAGGCAGGATTCTATATTGAGAGTGAAGCATCTTGCCAAGATCAACCTCAGTCATTGCCTCATCTAAAGCTTTCTCGAGTGCACGACGTAAACATCCAACGCTTACCTTTTCTTCAAAAATTTCCAACCCCTTCACATCAAAACTCAATTCAAGAGCAATCAAGCCTCCAGAATTATAAGGGTCTATCGTTTGGCAAGCCGCCGCATGGATACCAGAAACCACCGCAATTGCACAATCAAATCGCGGATACCCCTTCTCAGCATTATAAAGAAACTGCACTTCACGATCTGGTAAATAATAGGTGGCCAAATGATCTCCTTTTCCTTCAATTTCCACCTTCCACCCCAAACTCTTTAAAAGCGCCGTTGCACTTTCCATCGTTAAGATTTCTTCATCAGAAAGAGAAAACTCTTTTTCCTCAGATAACAGCTTAATCATCGGCATTGCTCCACTAGACGGCTCAAAAGCGACAGGTTGTTCAAGCACGCGGCTTAATTCTTTTGTCACTTGGCAATACAGTCTCACCCGCTTGAAAGTAGAGTAATACAATGCCCAAATAAACATCATGACCACAGCAGAAAGCAGCGTGAAAAGCGTCAAGCCCATACCCCACGAGAGTACAACAATAATATCCATCATTTTAATATCTATCATTTTCTCCGCCCCTTCATGCGCTGTTTTGTTGAGAAGCGGTTTTTCTCCGCTTCCAGATTGCTTGCTCCAACATATCGATCTTTTCTTTCAACAGAACCGTGAAAATGATACGAACCACAAAGGCAACAGGGATGAACAAAAAAATAAACCATGATATAAGCTGCATGATTAACGAGAGAGCTGCCACGACATCCCCTTCCCACTCCGCCAACTTCCACCCAAGCAACATGGGTACGAAGCGAAGAGCCATTCTTAAAGCTGCCACAATGAAAGCAATACAAAAGATGACTTTATAATTTTTGCGTGTCAGAAACGCTTCTTCCAGTGCAAAAGACCGTGGTTCTTTATCCAATGGTGAATTTTTTCCATTGCCCCTCATTTTTTATCCCTCATTTGTTTCAATTTTCAAGCCATTTTCATGAACCGAAGCTTTCGTCCTCACAATGAATGAGGGTTCATCAATATCAAACGCTTGTATCCCTCATCTTTTATAAAGACAATATCAAGGGTGCATTTTTTTTCCATCACCTTCAAACATCACACGAATAGAAACTCTCCTACAACGCATGAGAATATATAAAGACCAGTATAGACCAGTATTCATTTTCTGCCCTCCCTTCACACGCTGTTTTGTTGAGAAGCGGTTTTTCTTCGCTGCCAGATTTCTTGATCCAACATATCGATCTTTTTTTTCAACAAATGCGTAAAGATGATACGGACTACAAAGGCAACAGGAATGAGTACAAAAATTAAATCTAATATAACCTGCACGATGCAAAAGAGAACTGTTATAACATCCCCTTCCCACCCCGCCAACTTCCACTCAAGCCACATGAGTAAGAAGAGAAGAGCCGTTCTTAAAGCTGCCACAATGAAAGCAATGCAAAAGATGACTTTATAATTTTTGCTTGTCAAAAACGCTTCTTCCAGCGAAAAAGACCGTAACTCTTCATCCAATGATACATTTTTTTCATTGCCCCTCATTTTTTATCCCTCATTTGTTTCAATTTCTAAGCCATTTTCATGAACCGAAGCTTTCGTCCTCACAATGGATGAGCGTTCATCAATATCAAGCGCTTGTATCCCTCATCTTTTATAAAGACAATATCAGGGGTGCATTTTTTCATCACCTTCAAACATCGCACGAAGAGAAGGTCTCTTCTAAAACGCATGAGAATATATAAAGACCAGTATTCATTTTCTGCCCTCCCTTCACACGCTGTTTTGTTGGTAAGCCGTTTTTCTTCTCTGCCAGATTTCTTGATCCAACTTATCGATCTTTTTTTTCAACAAACGCGTAAAGATGATACCGACCACAAAGGCAACAGGAATGAGTACAAAAAGAAGCGCTGATATAAAAACCAATATTAATGTTAAAATGAACAGGATATAATTCCACCACCCTGTCAAATCCCACTTAAAAAACATAAAGAATGCCATTATAAAAGCTGCCACAATGAAAGCAATGCAAAAGATGACTTTATAATTTTTGCTTGTCAAAAACGCTTCTTCCAGCGAAAAAGACCGTAACTCTTCATCCAATGATGCATTTTTTCCATTGCCCCTCATTTTTTATCCCTCATTTGTTTCAATTTTTAAGCCATTTTCATGAACCGAAGCTTTCGTCCTCACAATGAATGAGGGTTCATCAATATCAAGCGCTTGTATCCCTCATTTTTTATAAAGACAATATCAGGGGTGCCTTTTTTTCATCACCTTCAAACATCATGTTTTCATCACTCACAGTGTACCCCCTATTATCTTAAGGCTTCTCTTTTCTCCTCGATCAAATTTTCATAAAATATCTTCTTCTATTGCACAAATTTGGGTCTCTGACTCTAAAATTCTAAGTGCTCTTTTTATTTTCAGAAAGATAAGCTGCTTTCCAAAGAAGAAGCAAACGAGTGCAAGAAAATCGTAACGAGGTTGCTTTGTCTTTATGACGATTTGAATCATCAACAAAACCGGCCCAAATTGATTTTTTCGATATTTTTTTTCAAAGCCCAAATTTTCATCTTCCATAAAGCTTTTATGAGAAAGCTGCCAAATGTTAATATCAGCCCTCAATACCAAAGCCCCAAGGGTGTGCAAGTAAAGAAGAAGCCACTTGAGAGATAGCACAATTTCCTTTTCCCAAGGAAGGGTGTTCTATTGAAAGCCAAGCACGCAGACAAGATCAACCTCAGTCCCAGATCAACCTCATTCATTGCCCTCATCAAAAACTTCCTCAAGTACACAGCATAAATGCCTTACGCTTACCTCTTCCTCAAAAAATTTCAATCCCTTTGCCTTAAAATCCACCCCTTTGCCTCAATGCCTCGTTGTCAATCTGGCCCCCCAAAAATGATAAAGCCCTAAAATGATAAGGATTAATCATTTGGCAAGCCGCCGCATGAATACCAGCGCCTCTCACAATTCCATAACCAAATTGCACAAAACCTTTTTCATCCAGAGAGAGAAACTGTCCTTCACGGTCTCGTAAATAAATAGATGTCCCTCTTTTCTTTCAATTTTCCCCCTCCACCCCAAGCTCTTTAAAAGCACTGTTACACTTTCTATGGAGCAAAACGTGTGCTTTTGGCTCACCTTCTCTATGCGTCTTGCCTCTCCACCTGCAAGAAAATGGGCTTTTTTTTCCCCAAACACCAGAATATCTTTTGCTTTAAGTATAGATTTTTCGCTCTCAATATCGCTTGGTAAAACACATTTTTATGCTTGATAAAAAGAAAATAAGTTACAAGATTTTCTCTCTTTAAGAGAACAGAAACAGCAAGTAAAGTCCAAGAGCGGCCTCTCTTCACTTTCCCCTCAGCACTCAAGCAAGAATCCTACTCAAGCAAGAGCCTCAATTCTTTTCAAAACACGACACAAATATAAAAAGGCATAAAACGAGAAGTGTCCCCCATGCTCCTTAATGAACAAGTCAAAGGCAAGGCTCAATAAAAGCCCTCTTCACTTTCCTCTCAGCACTCAAGCAAGAGCACCAACTCAAGCAAGAGCCTCAATTCTTTAAAAAAACACGACACAAATATAAAAAGGCATAAAACGAGAAGTGCACCCCATGCTCCTTAATGAACAAGTCAAAAGCAAGGCTCAACAAAAGCCTCTCTTCACTTTTTCCCCTCGCTCATTTTCCCCTCGCTCATTTTCCCCTCGCTCATTTTCCCCTCGCTCATTTTCCCCTCGCTCACATCGTATAATATGACGGGAGCTCCTTTCTGCTCAACCTCTTCTTCTAATTGCCGTATCATTTTGTTCAACTGACGTGTCACGATAAAACGCATAATAAAAACAATCGGTAAGAATAAAAAAGTACAGGCAAGCATCCATGCCAGTGGCTCGAATACGACAAGAGAAACAAAGTCCTGCCCTCTCCATATCTTAACGACAGCAGTTATAACTATTGGAGCAGTCGCCATGACTGTAGAAAGATAGAATATTTTTTTATAGTCTTGCCAAACAAGAGAAAGCTGTTTTTTATCAAACATTCTGCTGCTTTTTATTTTGGGGAGTTCTGTTTTAAGGCGATATCGCGTTCATTCAGCACGCATTTCAGTTCCTTTTTCACGCGACAATAAAGCCGCGCACGCTTGATAAACAGGTAATAAATGACAACGATTGGCGCCCATATTAAAACACTTAAGAGCGTAAAACACAGGAAAGAAATGGCTATTAATGTTATAAGACTACTCGTCATTTTGTCCCCCTTCCACATTCTGCATACGCATTGCCTGATCGCGTTGTTGTATCGCTTCTTCCAATTGTGGAAGTATTTTGTTCAATTTTCTTGTTAACTTTATGCACATGATCCCAATGATCGGAGAAAAGAGAAGAACCCCTAACCATATAAGGCTCAACAGCTGCATGATAAAGGCAACACTATCATTTTTCCACCATACAAAATTTGCAATAGAGAAAGCAGATTGCAAAACAGAAAAGAGAATAAGGATAAAAAAGATTATTTTACATTCTTTTGAATAAAAAGGCAGAGATTCTTTGAAGTTAAGAAAGCGCATTTTCGCATCAAGGGTCTTATGGGCGAGATTGTGTCTTTTCATTTCTCCCAGATCATTGCGCAATTGTTGTATGGCGTGTTTTTGTTGCGTCGTACTCTTTTTCAAGCCTTGAGCGAGTTTAAAAGATAACCTGATATATTTGATCAACAGGTAAGGAAACCTGACCATAACCATAACCATTAAAATGGCAATGATAATGAACCCTAAAAAAACCAAATGCTGCATCATAATGCTCCCTTTTTTTCCCTATCGCATTGATGTGAAATCATCATTTTTATTCTCTGCTCAAACAAATGTTTCTAATTCCTTTACTGTTTCTTGCACGCCATACTGAAGGAGACTATGGAGAATTAAAATGACAGGTAAAGAAACAACAATACATGTCCAGACCCAAAACAGCAGTCGCATGACAAAATCAATAATGTGAAGCACTATCATAGGCACGTAATTGTGCAAAAAAACCGCAGATTTTGGAAGAAAAGCTGAAAAAACGACAAAACCTGTGCAAAGTGCAACCATAACGAAGGCGATAGAAAAGATCATAAAATAATCTTTTTTTGAGAGAAGCAAAGATTCTTGAAAAGAAAAGGCACGCAACTGTGTTGCAAGAACTGTCCTCTGTCCTCTACCCTCTACCTGATAATGCCCTAAATTCTGCGCTGCACCCTTTTTTAATTTTCGCTGCGTCACCAATAACAAGATTGTCCGTTTTATCAACGAATAATAAAGTGCAACGATTGTCACCACGGTAGAAAGGAATACCATAAAAATTGCAGAACAAATAAAAATTGCCGTTCCTACGTCAATCAACATTCCAATGATTAAAGAAGCGCTCACTTTTCCCCCTATTGTCTTCTGTTAAGAGATTGATTGTCTAGCTGTTGCTGCTCTGGCAAGGTTTCCCATTGTAGCATCATTTCCTTCACATCCCGTTTAAATACGGCGTTAAAGACAAAAAAGAGCGGACAAAAACCAAAAAGAACGCCAAAAATTATTTGCGGTAAGAAACATAAAAAAGCCCAAACACTATTCCACCCCGCATCAAGAACATGCTGAATTATAGGATTTTGGAAAGGGTGTTTAAGACTTTCCTGAAGTCTTTCCTGAAGACTTTCTTGTTTCATTTGTCCCAGTGCTTGGAGCTGTTCTTTGGATATAACGTGAAAAAATTCCAAAGGATCCATATAGGCAGACGCGGAAAAAAGCACCAACAAGAGGATAGCCAAACAACAAATGATGATATAATCGCCTGTTGAAAGAGCCGTCAATTTTTTGAAAGCTTCTGATTGATCCAACACTGGCTGCGATACAAAAGCCTTATCTCCCTTATGGGCAAATTGATGTTGTGATTTATCTTCGATCATACGGATACTCCCCCACTTCTAAAATTCCCACTCTTCAATATTTGATAGCACGCCACCAGCGCGGTAAATTCGCTTAGCACCCTTCTCAGAGTAATGCAAGTATTATAAATCCCCTCTACGTATTTTGTTCATTTGCCCTATACGCGCTTATACATGAAGCACTATACGTGAGGCGCTTACAAGCCACCCCCCCTATCCCCAAGGTGGTGCCCGCATATTGAAAGCCAAGCACGCGGACAAGATCAACCTCAGTCCCAGATCAACCTCATTCATTGCCTCATCAAAAACTTCCTCAAGTACACAGCATAAATGCCTTACGCTTACCTCTTCCTCAAGAAATTTCAATCCCTTTGCCTTAAAATCCACCCCTTTGCCTCAATGCCTCGTTGTCAATCTGGCCCCCCCCAAATGATAAAGCCCTAAAATGATAAGGATTAATCATTTGGCAAGCCGCCGCATGAATACCAGCGCCTCTCACAATTCCATAACCAAATTGCACAAAACCTTTTTCATCCAGAGAGAGAAACTGTCCTTCACGGTCTCGTAAATAAATAACGGTCTCGTAAATAAATAGATGTCCCTCTTTTCTTTCAATTTTCCCCCTCCACCCCAAGCTCTTTAAAAGCACTGTTACACTTTCTATGGAGCAAAACGTGTGCTTTTGGCTCACCTTCTCTATGCGTCTTGCCTCTCCACCTGCAAGAAAATGGGCTTTTTTTTCCCCAAACACCAGAATATCTTTTGCTTTAAGTATAGATTTTTCGCTCTCAATATCGCTTGGTAAAACACATTTTTATGCTTGATAAAAAGAAAATAAGTTACAAGATTTTCTCTCTTTAAGAGAACAGAAACAGCAAGTAAAGTCCAAGAGCGGCCTCTCTTCACTTTCCCCTCAGCACTCAAGCAAGGATCCTACTCAAGCAAGAGCCTCAATTCTTTTCAAAACACGACACAAATATAAAAAGGCATAAAACGAGAAGTGCACCCCATGCTCCTTAATGAACAAGTCAAAAGCAAGGCTCAACGAAAGCCTCTCTTCACTTTTTCCCCTCGCTCACATCGTATAATATGACGGGAGCTCCTTTCTGCTCAACCTCTTCTTCTAATTGCCGTATCATTTTGTTCAACTGACGGGTCACGATAAAACGCATAATAAAAACAATCGGTAAGAATAAAAAAGTACAGGCAAGCAGCCATGCCAGTGGCTCGAATACGACAAGAGAAACAAAGTCCTGCCCTCTCCATATCTTAACGACAACAGTTATAACTATTGGAGCAGTCGCCATGACCGTAGAAAGATAGCATATTTTTTTATAGTCTTGCCAAACAAGAGAAAGCTGTTTTTTATCAAACATTCTGCTGCTTTTTATTTTGGGGAGTTCTGTTTTAAGGCGATATCGCGTTCATTCAGCACGCATTTCAGTTCCTTTTTCACGCGACAATAAAGCCGCGCACGCTTGATAAACAGGTAATAAATGACAACGATTGGCACCCACAATAAAACATTTAAGACCATAAAGAACAGGAAAGAAAAGGCCATTAATGTTATAAGACTACTGGTCATTTTATCCTCCACGCCCATTCTTCATACGAATTGCCTGATCGCGTTGTTGTATTGCTTCTTTCAATTGTTGAAGTTTTTTGTTCAATTTTCTCGTTAATTTTATACACATGATCCCAATGATCGGAAAAAAGAGAAGAAGCCCAAACCATAGAATGCTCAACAGCTGCATGATAACGCCGACCATATCGCTCTTCCACCATACCAAATTTGCGACAAAGAAAGCAGATTGCAAAACAGTAAAGAGGATAAAGATAAAAAAGATTATTTTACATTCTTTTGAAGAAAGAGGCAGAAATTCTTTGAAGTTAAGAAAGCGCATTGTCGCATCAAGGGTCTTATGGGCGAGATTGTGTCTTTTCATTTCTCCCAGATCATTGCACAATTGTTGTATGGCTTGCTTTTTTTGCGTTGTACTCTTTTTCAAGTCTTGAGAGAGTTTAAAAGATAACCTGATATGTTTGATCAACCGGTAAGGAAGCCGGATCATAACCATAAACATTACAATGGCAATGATGGTGAACCCTAAAAAAGCCAAAAATTTTATAACAATAGTCACGTGTTTCCCCTATCGCATTGATGTGAAATCATCATTTTTATTCTCTTCTCAAGCAACCATTTCTAATTTCTTTATTGTTTTTTTCACGCCATAATGAAGGAGACTATGGAAGATTAAAATGACAGGTAAAGCGACAACAATACACGCACAAAACCAAAACAGCAGCTGCATGCCAAAAACGCCAACCTTAAACAATAGAGGCATATAATTGTGTAAAAAAATCACAGATTTTGGAAAAAAAGCAAAAAAAGCGAGCAAAACTGCGAAAACCACAATCACAATGAAAGCTAGAAAAAAGATGATATAATAATCTTTTCTTGAAAGTTCCAAAGATTCTTGAAAAGAAAGGGGGCTGAACTTTATTGCACAAACTGTATTTTGTCCTATGCTGACTTTCTGATTATGCCCCAAATTCTGTAATGCACCCTTTTTTAATTTCCGCCGCATCCCACACAACAATATTGTCCGTTTTATCAAAGAATAATAAAGTACCAAGATTGTCATCAGAGTAGAAAAAAGTATCATGATCTCCCCGAGAAACATGACAGTACTCCACCATACTGTGGTCAAAATTACAAAAGTACTTATAAAAGAAGCAGCCACTTATTTTCCTATTGTGTTCTGTTGAGAAATTGGTTGTCTAGCTGTTGCTGCTCTGGCAATGTATCCCACAGCTTCATCATTTCCTTCACCTCCCGTTTAGAGATAGCGTTAAAGACAAAAAAGAGTGGAAAGAACACCACAAGAACACCAAAAATCATTTGCGGCAAGAGACATAAAAAAGCCCAAACACTATTCCATCCCGCGTCACGCAAAAACACGATTGCAGGATTATTTTCAAAAGGCTGTTTCAAGATCTCCTTAATCATTTTTCGAAGATCTCCTTGTTCCATTTGTCCCAGTGCTTGAAACTGTTCTTTGGATATAACGTGAAAAAACTCCAAAGGATTCATATAGACAGTCGCGGCAAAAAGCACCAACAAGAGGATAGCCAAACACAAAATGATGACGTAATCTTTTCTTGAGAGAGCCGTCCATTTTTTGAAAACCGCACACTGATTTAACACGGGCTGTGACGCAAAAGCCGTATTTCCCTTATGGGCAGATTGGTGTTGTGATTTATCTTCGATCATACGGATATTTTCTCACTTCTAACATGCCCACTCACTCTTTGAGAACATGCAACCAGCAAAACCGGTTTATCTAGCACTCTTTTCACCATGAAACACGCGCTATAAGCCCCTTTAAGTCTATTTTTAAAATTTCTCATACGTGACAACATACAATCCCTAAACCTTACAAGCACAAATGCCATTGTATCCTCTTATCTATTACCCACACTTCAAAAGACAATGTTTCACAAAACTCAACAAGCAAAAATATTCAATCTAAGAGATATCTGATGTGTAAAGTTTACAAACAATACGCTGATTTATAACAATTTATTGTTTTTCATATTAAATGAGAACCCTAAATACCGTAGGATTGTCTTATTCCAAACCTATTCCATATTAAATCAACCCAAACCATGTCTCTTGTGCGTTACAAGCAGAAAGAGCCATATAGAGTAAAACATTAAGAAAGGATGATAAATGCCTCTAAGGAAGCGCCTCAAATGCCAAGGGCTGTCTCAACAATGAGAGCTGGCAAAATGTGTGATGCTATAGACTTTCTTCTTTACAAGCGTAAAAATGGAAGTGTGCAATAGATTTTATATTATTCAAACTTTATATGGATTTCATTGGGGACTTTATCGTTATACCCTTCATGAGCACCCTTGCAAAATGGGCAAAAGAGAGCCCTAAGACATGGCTCTTTAAAAAGCAACACAAAACAAAGTCAAACAAGCAATCGATTATCCAGTATAAAAAACGTGCGACAAACAACCTTAATCCTCATTTGAAAGCTTCTTAATCAAAAAGGCTTCATTTTAAAAATTCTTCATTAAAGATGAAATATCTCACAGCCCCTACATTTGTATAGCCCCTACATTCATCAAGGCATCTCTTATAAAAGCATCTTTTTATAAAGGCATTTTCTTCTTATAAAAACAGCCTCTTTCGATAATGCATTCCGTCCTTTAAACGACATCCCCTCGTCTTATGATGAGATCCATTAAAACGGAAAATTTTATACTCTATAAAGGATACTTATAAAGGATACACCAAACAAAATAGCGAGATCATTCACAGTTTATTTTAAGCCGATAAACGATATTTTATTTGAAAATATAGGGCATCTTATGCTATTATAATAGAATGCGGAGGTTTGCTTTTTGCCGCTCTCTGCCACTCAACAGAAGACAATATATCTCCTATAAAGGATAAAAGTATGCTTAACAGCGTGATGTATATCAAATATCTTGGGAAAGCGCCCAACAACAAAAAAATAAGAGAACCCAAATAAAAAGCTTCCAACTTAAGAAAACAATGACCTTTCAAAAGTGGAATTGAAAAATTTCCACAAAGCGCTCGTGAAAAAAGAGACAAATAATCCCATTAGAAAAAACTTCCTATTAGAAAGACGATGACATGCCCTTGAAATCCATTGTTATTTTTTCATTCACATTTGACAAAAATTTTCCTTCAATCTCTCAAGAACAGTTAAGAAATATTTAAAAAGCAAATAATCCGCTAGCAATAAAAAAATAAGCATGATAGGGGCGGAAGATAAGACTGATAGGGATAAGATAAAAAAGGTAAGAAACCACCTTAAAGATGATTTTTTCGCCCCACACCGTTGCTTTTCTTTGCATTTAAAACGCCTTTAGTATCGTTTGTTTTTTGATCTGCAACGGCTGATATTTCCCAGTATTTGCTCACTCCCCCAGTATTTTCCTCTTTTTAAGTATTTTCCCCCTCTTAAGTATTTGCTCCCCCCAATATTTGCGCCAAGTGCTTTTTACATCACTGTCCCCCATCAACAGACAGTTTCTTTTTCATTCAAATGGTTAAGTTCATGAAAATACGTAAAAAACGCGGTAGATCGAAAATAACAGGAAAGCGAGAGCCCAATAGCTGTATTTCACGTGCCCAAAATTCCAGCGAATCTGCGCTTCAATCTGCGATTGAAATGCGTGCAAAACACTTTGGTTTAAGCCTCGAAGAAGCGAAAAATCCGCTTGTCGGAACCTATATTGGGCGTCTTTGTTTGCTTGGCTATAAAGAGGCTTCATCAGGCATCAGTAAAGAGCAATATGACACGGCGCAACAATACTTGCAAATTAGAAACGACTATTTATGTGCAAAAGGTTTACCAAACGGTTATTATGATGGTTTTACGCACAGCGCATCAGATGAGAAAGCAAAAAAGCAATGGGTCCAAAGAGCAACGGAACACTATGAAGCTATGCAAGAAGCGATTAAAGAAGCACAATATCTACATCGTCAACACAACTTCCATGCGGCATTACACTATCTTGTTATAGAAGATCAACCGCTGCCTAATCTTGTTGGTTCGTTGCGTATTATTCTTGATGCCCTTTATAAACATTTTGACAGTTCTACCCAAAAGAGCCTTGGCTAAAACACCCATCATTTCCTCCCCCTCACAGGATAAAGATTCTCCCCCTCCTTTTATAACATGCCTCTTTATAACCAACCAGCGCCTTTATAAAGGCCCCCTTTGGCAGGGTGCACTTGAGATCCACTGAACTTGCCCTTTCATAGAATTAACAAGCTTAAAGCGCATAACAAACAAGCTTAAAAATATCCACCACGCCCTTTAAAAAAATACTTCAACCTGTCAAAGAAACTTAACCTTATATCTACCCATGCCTCACTTAACCATGCCTCAAAGGACAATAATTCACGGCATATTCACGGCATGGGCAGGATAAATATTGCCCCCTCTTTAAAAAACAGCAACATTCTTCCCTCTACCCCCATTGTAACAAACCACCCTCATCATACACTTCACCCAATATCGCGACATCCTTAGCTCTTCAGACAATTCATTATCGTCATTTTACGTCTTTTCTTGTACAATTCTATATGGCTCTTCTGATCTTATGACGGACAAGAGCTATGGCTTTTATTTCAGCATAATCTGGGTTTCTCATTCAAGATAAATAACGATAAAATATCCACTATAAATCAATAGCTTATCATTAAAACAACCCGTTGATTTTTGACACAATTAAAAGCATCATCCCTTAAACGAAAGAAAAAGCCCCTACCAACAATCTCCTCCCTCATCAACAACTGCACCGATAACCCTCCACACCTATCACACCACCACTAATACGACAGCCAGCACAGCCCCAATCACCCCCACAAATCGCCAACACCTAAAGCTTTGCCCCGCAACACCTTCCAACCACCGCCTTCCTAATTCCATCAATAAAATACCACGGATTTCAAAACCACAATTCTCCCTTCACCTTTCCCCTCCTTTCTCAAAGGAGAAAAAGCATTTACTCAATAAATCTTTATACAGAAACCTTTAGAGACCCCAACAGCCACTCGAAGAGCCATCACGCCTCTAAGCACCCACGAGTCCCCCACCTCGTCATCCCCTCGGAACACCCCCTGCGCAATACCTAAAGCTTTGTTCCACAAACACCTTCCAACCACCGCCTTCCTAATTCCATCAATAAAATACCACGGATTTCAAAACCACAATTCTCCCTTCATCTTGTCCCCGCCTTTCTCAAAGGAGAAAATGTTTTTTGCCACATCAAAAACTTTTCCATTAAAACAATATATTTTGCTGCATAGCCAATGAATGAGCTTTTTTCTGTAGATTTTTTCCCGCGATAAAGGAGGAAAAATAATCGTTTTGCGGTTGACAGAATATGAAAAATCGTATTTAATGATGGGTGCGGCAAGGGGTTTTCTGTGTCCAGATTTCATCGTAAAATTTTCGCATTATCATAGACTATTATAAGTTATTATAAACTGTTATAAAACAGTGTGTTTCGCGACAATGTTTAAAACTTTACGGTTTGAAGGTATCTTTCGTCCTTTTCTGACTGTTTTCTTTTGCATTACACAATTTGCATCACCAACAACTCTATAATTTTGAGATTTTCAAAACAAGTGGTATTCAATAAGGGCTCTCAATAGAACGCCCTAATAATCCCCCCATAAAATACCAATATCATACATCACAGCAATGATGAGCAATACACGCATATAAATATGAAAACAGCATTATTATGCTCTCATCGCCTCACCTTTCAAGATGCAAAGGCTTGTTTTTCAAAACATTGTTTAGCCAGAATTGAAGAAGATAATATCACTTATCGATCATCAACATAGAGGCTAAGATTATGAAGCCACAAGATTCTCCCCCACCACATTCCTCACAAACCCCAGAAGGTGCAAGTGCACCTGAAGGGGCGCATGCAAATGCATCATTAGACACTCTTACTGCACATTTAGAACGGCTTAACATTGAAAAAATAAAAAACACCCCTTTTAATCGTGCGGAATTAAAAGATATTATTGCCGGTTTAGAAAAGCATAATGCCGATGGCAGTTGGATCAAAAATTATTATGATATTTTAGATCTGTACATGATGCCAGCCTTGGTCGATCAAGCAAATCGTAAATATCCAGAGATGAATCTCAAACTTACAAGCCCCCCTGACGGCTTTGCCCTTGCACTCAAAGAAACGCTCGAAAAGGGCATAAAATCTTCTAGGCTGATCGTTAACGCACAAGATAGGGGAATTCATTTTGCGGTTGTCGATCATCAAACCATTGATAATAAAACATCTTTGATCTTTTTTGAACCGACCTTACTGCGTGACACGCTTCCCGCATTACTTGCATTAAGAACGCGACAATCCATTGAACATCACCAATTTCCGAATATTCATTTTGCCATGGTAGAAATGGATATTCAACGAAGCTCCTCTGAATGTGGGATGTTCAGCTTAAGCCTTGCCAAAAAGCTTTATCTCGAAGCTCAAAAATTAGAAAGACTACACAAAGATAATATTAAGGGTGTGTTATGTGAACCAGACACGCCTTTACCTGCTGAAAAATTAGATCCATATCTTCCAGCTCGTTTATACAAACACGTGCAAGGCAGAAGACGTCTTGGGGAATATCTAAAAGCCAATCCAGAAGCAGCACAGGAGAAAGTAAACAAAAAAGGCGAAACTCTAACCGAAAGATTTGAGAGAAGCTTGGTAGCAACAGAGACAAAAACTGTTTCTGTTTCACAACACAGAAAAAGAGCCACAGAATACAAATCTCTAATGATGTAATAAGCGTTTTGGCCATAGCCATATTCCACATTCACAAAGAATGAAGCTCTGCGGCTTTACGGTAAGGCATAAATTGCTGTTAGCAAATCTTCTTTTGAGGTAAAGATGCAAACAGTAAGCAACGTGACCTCTTAAAAGACAAAAAGATACCTTACCTTTGACTCTGAAAAGCAGGGGATTTTTTCTTTCGTAACAAAATTTTTTAAAATAAAGATGATTTCATCTCTTTGTTTTTTTTAGATAAAAATCTTTCCTGCAAACATTGTTTAGCCAGAATTGAAGAAGATAATATCACCTATCGATTATCAATATGGAGGCTAATAGTATGAAGCCACAAGATTCTTCCCTCCCTCATTCCTCACAAACACCAGAAGGAGCAAGTGCAAATGCATCGTTAGACACTCTTACTGCACATTTAGAACAACCCAGTAGCGAAAAAGGCAAAAATATCCCATTCAATCGTGAAGAATTAAAAAGTATCATTGCCCGTTTAGAGGATGATATCTCAACGGGTCGTTGGTTCACAGCTGATTATGCAAGTACAGACCTTAAACTAATGCCAGCCTTGGTCGATCAGGCAAATCGTAAATATCCCGACATGCGTCTTCAATTGGCAGCGTCATCTCACGACTTTGCCCTTGCACTCAAAGAAGCCATCGAAAACGGCGTTCAATCTTCTAGATTTATCATTCACACAAAGGACAGGGGAATCCATTTTTCAGTGATTGATCATCAAACCATCGATGACAAAACCTCCGTGATATTTTTTGAACCTACAACACTCAACAATATGAAACCAGCAGTGCTGGCATTAAGAACACAATTGGCTCTTAAAGCGCATGAGTTGCCCAATTGTTCTTTTGCCATGGTAGAAATGGATATTCAGCGAAGCTCTTCTGAATGTGGAATGTTCAGCTTAGCGCTCGCTAAAAAGCTTCATACCGAATCTCAAAAATTAGAAAGACTGCATAAGGATAATGTTAAGGGTGTATTATGTGAACCAGATACACCTCTATCTCCTGAAAAGTTAGATACATATCTTCCAACCTCTTTTTACAAACACGTGCAAGGAAGAAGACGTCTTGGGGAATATCTAAAAGCCAATCCAGAAGCAGCACAGGAGAAAGTAAACAAAAAAGGCGAAACCCTAAACGAGAGGTTTGAGAGAAGCTTGGTAGCAACAGAGGGAAAAACTGTTTCCGTTTCACAACACAGAAAAAGAGCCACAGAATACAAATCTCTAATGATGTAATAAGCGTTTTGGCCATAGCCATATTCCACATTCACAAAGAATGAAGCTCTGCGGCTTTACGGTAAGGCATAAATTGCTGTTAGCAAATCTTCTTTTGAGGTAAAGATGCAAACAGTAAGCAACGTGACCTCTTAAAAGACAAAAAGATACCTTACCTTTGACTCTGAAAAGCAGGGGATTTTTTCTTTCGTAACAAAATTTTTTAAAATAAAGATGATTTCATCTCTTTGTTTTTTTTAGATAAAAATCTTTCCTGCAAACATTGTTTAGCCAAAATTGAAGAAATAATATCATTTATCAATCATCAATATAGAGGCTAAGATTATGAAGCCACAAGATTCTTCCCTCCCTCATTCCTCACAAACACCAGAAGGAGCAGGTGCAAATGAATCTTTAGAAGACCTTATTGCACGTTTGATGCAAAGTTCCATCCAAACAGAAGAAGAACATGTTGCACCGAGTTCTGACGAATTAAAAGATATTATTACAGGCTTAGAAGATGATCTTGTCACCGGCCGTTGGATTAACGCTTATTATGAAAACACAGATATTAGATTGATGCCGGCTCTCGTAGAAAAAGCAAACAGCAAATATCCAGAAATGAATCTCAAATTGGCTCTTACAGCAGAAGAGTTTTCGCACGCCCTAAAAGAAGTCGTTGAGAGCGACGCAAAATCTGCCCGATTTATAGTAAATTCGGGAAGCAAAATCCACTTTGCCGTCCTTGATTATCAAAAAGTTGATGAGAAAATCTCTTTGATTATGCTTGAACCTACAACATTTCAGAATATCACAGCTTGCAAACTAGGGATAAAAATAAATCAAACCCTTCAATGTCTTCAACTGCCTCCTTATTCTTTTACCACGGCAGAAATGGATATTCAGCGAAGCTCTTCTGAATGTGGGATGTTCAGCTTAAGCCTTGCCAAAAAGCTTCATCTTGAATCTGATAAATTAGCAAGATTGCACAAAGATAATGTTAAGGGTGTATTATGTGAACCCAACTCATCTTTATCTGCTGAAAAGTTAGATTCCTATCTTCCAACCACTTTTTATAAACATGCGCAAGGAAGAAGACGTCTAGAACAATATTTAAAAGTCCATCCGGAAGCTGAACATGAAACAGTCAACAAAAAAGGCGAAACCCTGAGGGAGAGATTTGAAAAAAACTTAAAAACAACAGAGGGAAAAACTGTTTCTATTTCCTCCCACCAAAAAAGGCTCACTGAATACAAATCTTTAACGATGTAAGTGAGGCTTTTTCCATATTCCTATTCATCAAAGAACGAAGAGAGGCTACTTTACGGCTAAGATTTCTCTAAGCAAACCAGCTTTTGCGCTCATAAAACAAAAATAGCCAACAACTTTCCTCTTAAAGAAAAAGCACCATTGTCCTATAAAAACCAGCCCCTCTTAAAATTGTATCAAAATTCCACAGCTCTTGTTAGCCCAAAGCTCTGTGTAACAATGAGACTCTTTGGATAAGCAAAACGTTTGATACATAAAATATTTAATGCTTTCGTCTTCAGTAAAAGCATATGTCTTGTTTTTCTGAGAGTATCCACTTCGTATCTCAAACACCCCCACATCAATGCCATACGACCAAACAACCGCAATAGACCACACTTATCGTGCATCAACCCAACAGCTTCCCGCACCCCAAGAAGGGCTCCATCAAAAACACCAGGACAAGCTCTTAAAATCAACAACCTCTCTTAACGGAAAACACCAGCCCAACTATTTACCCCTCTTTGCCAACTATTTACCCCACTTGCCCAACCATTATCCCACTTACCCAACTATTATCCCACTTGCCCAACTATTATCCCACTTGACCAACCATTATCCCTCTTGCCCAACCATTACCCCTCTTTGCCAACTATTATCCCTCTTGCCCAACCATTACCCCTCTTTGCCAACCATTACCCCTCTTTGCCCAACTATTATCCCTTTTGACCAACCATTCCCCCATTTCCTAAGATGTCATAACCAACCTTTTGATTTCATAAAAGTTTCACATCTCTTCTGTTTTTGAAGCGTGAAAAAATTCATTTTTAATCTGTCAACCAGCCTCACGTTAACGTGAGGCTTTATTTTATGGAGAAGCAAATGAGAAAAATATCTAAAGCAGGGCTTGCGCTCATTAAACAATGGGAAGGATTGCGTTTACAAGCCTATAAAGATGCCATCGGGGTGTGGACAATTGGCTATGGCCATACCAGCGCGGCTGGCAAACCGTTCGTTCACAAGGGCATGATCATTACTGAAAAACAAGCAGAAGAAGTTCTTTCTCAAGATTTAAGACAGTTTGAGAATACCGTTGAAAAACATGTGACGGTTTCTTTAACGGATGAACAATTCGCCGCGCTCGTATCGTTTTGCTATAATATAGGAACATCGGCTTTTTGTAATTCGACCCTGCTCAAAAAACTCAATAATGGCGAATATGAAGCCGTCCCTTCTGAGTTACAAAAGTGGACTAAAGCAGGAGGAAAACGTCTTCACGGTTTAGTGCACCGTCGTGCAGCAGAATCGGGATTATGGGCAAAAGGGGCTTATGTTTCTCCCAACTACCAAACTGTAGAAACGCAAGCTCCAATGGGATTTTTCAAAGCAGAAGCGCTTACACCGATTATTGGTTCTTTTTCTGGACTTGGGGGCTTATTGGCAGGCAATGGTCCCATCCAATGGGCATTAGCAACCATTATGGTTTTAGCCGCCTGCGTTGGCATTTTCTTTGTGGCAAAACGGTTTCGGGAGCAGCGCTTATGATGTGGTGGTTGAAAAAAAATCTGATGATAACAGGAGCGGCTCTGACCGCTTTTTTTATCGCTTTAGCGAAAGCTTTCACTCTTGGAAAGAAGGTTGAACAACAAAAGCAAATAGAAAAAACGCTAAAGTCATCAACAACACGGCTAGAGGTGGAAAATGCAATTAATCAAAAAAGTGATGCTGATGTACGCGCTGCTCTTACTCACTGGTTGCGCGATAAAAACAATCAATGAGCCTTTTTCTTGCGTTGGTTGGATGCCCATTTATTTAGACAAAAAAGATCTCAATGTCATCAGTTCAAATCTCGCAAGAGATATTTTAAAGCATAACAAACAAGGGGAAGGCTTGTGTGGGTGGAAACATGGCTAGAAAAAAAACAGAAAAACAAACAGAGCTTACAGAAAAGGAAAAAGAAGTCCTACAAGAAATCATCACAACGTATAAAAGTGTAAAAATGATGTCACGCTATACGAAATGGATTATATTCATCATTTTCTTATTAGCACTTGATTTTTCACGGATCGTAGATGTGCTGGGAAGTATTTTTACACAAAAATCGAATATTCAGCTCTAAAATAAATAAAAAACGTGAGACGTGTTAAATCTTTTAAATATAAAAAGCCATTCGTTATTTTTTGAAAACATGGAGATTTTATTGATGATTTTTCATGTCTCACGAGAAATTTTTACACGCCTCACAAACGTCGTGCTCTTCACAAACGCTTTCATGAAATGAATTTAAGGGCATGAAGAGAGATTTTTAACCAACGCGTAAGTCAGCAACTTTGGTAACATAAGAAAAGGATCATACCAACATACATTTTTTTAATAAACTATTGATATCCAAATGATTTTATACTCTTCATAAATAACATTGCCAAGAATTTGTATTAAAAGACATTTCTTTTAAAGAAGCGCATAAACAAGCAATGTAATGGTAGCCTTACATAAAGCCTCTCATCTTTACGTTGAATAAAAAAGCAAGCCGGCTCCTCCCACCCTCTCAATGCCCTGCCTCCCAATGCCCTGCCTCCCAATACCCTGCCTCCCAATGCCCTGCCTCCCAATACCCTGCCTCCCAATTTCCCCCTCCCAATGCCCTGCCTCCCAATACCCTGCCTCCCAATTTCCACCCTCTCAATGCCCTGCCTCCCAATGCCCTGCCTCCCAATACCCTGCCTCCCAATACCCTGCCTCCCAATTTCCCCCTCCCAATTCCCTGCCTCTCAATTCCCTGCCTCTCAATTTCCACCCTCTCAATTCCCTTATGTTCTATGCATAAAGGTCAAGTTGAAGAGAATATATGGAAAATCCTTGGCTCGAAAATATGAAAAGAAGGCATGAGGCTACAACAAAATTTCGCGTGCCTTTATCATCAGAAGCATTAAAAATTCTAACACAAGCACGCCTACTGTCTTGTCATGATTTTTTTCGGCTAACTGTCATGGTCCCCTTAGTTCAAAAATTGCTCCCCACTCAAGAATTTTCTGTCACAATATAGGCAACAAACAGAACTTGAGTATAACAACATGGGTTTGGCTCCAATTTAGGTGATGAGCTTACCGAAGAAAAGATGAGAGCAAGGCGAAAAATTAGCTTTTGTCTTTAAGCTTCTGAAATGGGGCAGTCTCCCCATTTCAGAGATCAACGAAACAGAGAGATGCTTATTCTCCTATGCAAAAGCTTGAAATACCAGCATCTTATTCATAAAAAACAAACCAGCCCCATCATGCTCTTTTCAACTCTGTCTTTCCAACGCTCAATAGGTACTAACTCTTAACTACTGACTCTTTTTAACTACTGACTTTTAATGATTGCGTTGGTTCATAAAAACCGTAGTGACCTCTCACCTTATGAAGCACAAACCCAGGATTTTTTAACGATGCATGCATAAACCTGAAATGAAAAAACAGAACTGTATTAGGAATAAATAATTATAAATCAAATAGTTATATTTTTATTAGCACAATATTTTCAAAGGAAACCACGATCCCCGCACAATAGAAACATTTTTCATAAAAACAAGAGAAAAAGCTATGGATTAAGAGTGAAATTCATTCACAATAACGGTAGATCAACCAGAGGAGAATAGAACAATCCTATAAGATAAAGAAACTATCATAAAAGGAAAAACTGTATGAAACGTGAAAAAGCATAAAAAAAACGGGCACAGAAGACCCGTTTCTTTATTACGTCTATGGAAAAGAGCTTAGAAATCCATTCCACCCATTCCACCAGCAGGCATCGGAGGCATTAGTGTATCTTTCTTTGGAACTTCAGCGACCATTGCTTCTGTTGTGATCAGAAGGCTCGCAATTGAAGCCGCATTCTGAAGAGCAGAACGCAAAAACTTTCACGGGATCAACAATTCTTGAAAGCAATCAAATCACCAAATTCACCGGTTGAAAAACATGAAAAGCATAAAAAAAACGGGCACAGAAGGCCCGTTTCTTTATTACTTCTATGAAATAAGAGCTTAGAAATCCATTCCGCCCATTCCACCCATTCCGCCAGCAGGCATCGGAGGCATTGGTGTATCTTTCTTTGGAACTTCAGCAACCATTGCTTCTGTTGTGATCAGAAGGCTCGCAATTGAAGCCGCATTCTGAAGAGCAGAGCGCACAACTTTCACAGGATCAACAATTCCCAAAGCAATCAAATCACCGAATTCACCAGTTGCGGTATTGTAACCATAAGTGTCAGCATTATTTTCCAGCACTTTGCCCACAATAATAGCGGCTTCTTCACCAGCATTGCTTGCAATCTGGCGCGCTGGTGCTTGTAGAGCACGACGAACGATACTAATACCAGCTTCTTGGTCAGGATTACTTCCCTTAACGGTCAACGCATTTGCTGCACGCAACAATGCGGTACCACCACCAGCAACAATACCTTCTTCAACAGCAGCACGTGTTGCATTCAAAGCATCATCAACACGGTCTTTCTTTTCTTTCACTTCAACTTCTGTTGCACCACCCACACGGATAACAGCAACACCACCAGCGAGTTTAGCAAGTCTTTCTTGCAATTTTTCACGGTCATAGTCAGAAGTTGTTTCTTCAATCTGAGCCTTGATTTGATTGACGCGAGCAGTAATTTCAGCCTTTTGTCCAGCACCATCAATAATGGTGGTGTTTTCTTTAGAAATATTCACTTTCTTTGCACGTCCAAGCATATCCAAAGTGACATTTTCAAGTTTAATGCCCACATCTTCAGAAATAACCTGTCCGGATGTCAAGATAGCGATATCCTCTAACATTGCTTTACGACGGTCACCAAATCCAGGAGCTTTTACAGCAGCAATTTTCAAACCACCACGCAATTTGTTGACAACGAGCGTTGCCAAAGCTTCACCTTCCACATCTTCAGCAATAATGAGAAGTGGTTTTCCAGACTGAACAACAGCTTCAAGCACAGGAAGAAGAGATTGCAAATTAGACAATTTCTTTTCGTGAATGAGAATGTAAGGATCATCAAGATCAGCGACCATTTTCTCAGCATTTGTGACAAAATAAGGGGAAAGATACCCACGGTCAAATTGCATTCCTTCAACGACTTCTAATTCCGTTTCAGCGGTTTTAGCTTCTTCAACGGTAATGACGCCTTCATTGCCCACTTTTTCCATAGCATCAGCGATCATTTTACCGATTTCAGCAGCGCCATTAGCGGAAATTGTTCCCACCTGTGCAATTTCTGCTGAAGTTTGAATTTTTTTTGCTTTTTTGAAGAGGTTTGCCACCACTTCTTCAACAGCAGCATCAATCCCACGTTTAAGATCCATTGGGTTCATGCCCGCAGCAACAGCTTTAACACCTTCTTGCACAATAGCTTGTCCTAAAACAGTTGCTGTTGTTGTTCCATCACCAGCGATATCATTGGTTTTAGAAGCAACTTCGCGCAACATTTGTGCACCCATATTTTCGAACTTATCTTCCAGTTCGATTTCCTTTGCAACGGATACACCATCTTTTGTGATACGAGGCGCACCGAATGATTTATCAATCACCACATTGCGACCTTTAGGGCCGAGTGTCACCTTAACAGCATTAGCAAGGATGTCGACACCGCGCAACAAACGCTCACGCGCTTCACGGCCAAATTTGACTTCTTTAGCAGCCATTTAATTTCTCCTTGGAGTTTTCTCAAAATAGTACACAATGAAAAACTAAGTGCTTCAATTAGCCCATAATTCCCATAATGTCAGATTCTTTCATGATGAGGAGGTCTTCCCCATTAATCTTGACTTCAGTTCCAGACCATTTTCCAAACAAAATACGGTCTCCTGTTTTGACTTCTAAAGGCACGCGCTTTCCGTTATCATCGAGAGCGCCATTGCCAACAGCAATCACTTCGCCTTCTTGGGGTTTTTCTTTTGCTGTATCAGGGATGATAATCCCACCAGCCGTTTTATTTTCAGATTCAACCCGACGGACAACGACACGGTCGTGAAGTGGGCGGAATTGTATATTAGCCATGTTTTAAATCCTTAAAACTGAACATAATTGAATTAATCTTAAAAGTTCTTGCTAGCACTCTCAAATTACGAGTGCTAGCATGTGTTAGATATAAAATCGGCATCTCTCAATGTCAAGAATAGCCATAAAAATAATTTCTCTAAATGAAGCTTCAAAGTCTTGCCTCTTATTGCACTTTCGCGTTATCTATCTTTTTTGAGAACCCGTGAACAAAAAAGGATCTTATCATGGTTGAAACACGTCAGGAAACGGATAGCTTTGGAACGATTTCGGTACGTCAAGATCGTTATTGGGGCGCACAAACTGAACGTTCTCTGCATAATTTTAATATTGGCAGTGAAAAGCAGCCTCTTGCCATCATCTATGCCTTAGTCCTTGTCAAAAAAGCAGCAGCGATTGTAAATATGGGCAAAGGAAAACTACCAGAAAATATTGGAAAAGCAATTATTGCCGCCGCTGATGAAGTGCTTGCTGGCGATTTTGATACGCATTTTCCACTGTCCGTCTGGCAAACAGGTTCTGGCACACAAAGCAATATGAATGTCAATGAAGTCATTGCTAATCGTGCTAGTAAGATTTTGGGAGGAAAACTTGGAAGCAAAAAACCAGTTCATCCCAATGACCATGTCAACATGAGCCAATCATCGAACGATTCCTTTCCCACGGCGCTTCACATTGCCACCACGTTGCAAACACGCCAACACTTACTGCCAATCCTTGAAGCTCTTATTGCGACATTAAAACAAAAAGAGCAAGAATTTGCAGATATCATTAAAATCGGCCGCACCCATACGCAAGATGCAACCCCTTTAACCTTAGGGCAAGAATTTTCAGGCTATCGTGCCGCATTAGAAGCCAATTTTCAGCGTATTGAAAATGCTCTAACCGATGTCCAAATGCTTGCTCAAGGTGGTACGGCTGTTGGCACAGGGCTGAATGCGCCAAAAGGTTTTGACGTTGCTTTTGCGCAAACAGTGAGCACTCTCACAGAAATAACGTTCCAAACTGCCAGCAATAAATTTGAAGCACTTGCCCATCATGGTGCCCTTGCGCATTTCCACGGGAGCTTGAATGCTCTCGCTGCTGATCTGTTTAAAATTGCCAATGACATTCGGTTTTTAGGCTCTGGTCCACGTTCCGGTTTAGGGGAACTCAGTCTTCCTGAAAATGAACCCGGATCTTCTATTATGCCCGGCAAAGTCAACCCCACGCAATGTGAAGCCTTAACCATGGTCGCATGCCAAGTTTTTGGTAATCACACCAGCGTAACCTTTGCCGCAAGCCAAGGACATTTTGAACTCAACGTTTATAAACCTGTTATTGGCTATAACGTTTTACAATCAATTACCCTTCTTGGTGATTGCATGCGTTCTTTTGATATGCATTGCATTCAAGGATTACGGGCCAATCGTGTTCATATTCACTCACTCATGGAGCGCTCACTCATGTTAGTCACAGCTCTTGCACCAGAAATTGGCTATGAAAAAGCTGCTGAAATTGCCAAAGCAGCGCATAAAAATGATACAACTTTGCGCACCGAAGCATTAAAAGCAGGTGTTTTTGTAGAGGATTATGACCGATTAGTTGATCCTAAAAAGATGATTGCTCCCCAATAAACAACCCACTAAAAAAGATGCAAACATCTTAAAACAAATCTTTCTGTCAAAAGATCGGGGTGTAAACACCCCGATGATGACCGATAACAATTACCCACAGCGTTCATTTTAGGCTCTGATCCGCATTTATGCTATGGGTGTTTTTGTTGCTTATATTGTACTTAAAAGGCACAACGGTTTTGCAAAGGCATGGATAGTCATAGCTCAACACCCAATGGCTATACTGGCAGAAAGTGATTTAAATGGATATGACCTTAAGGTGTTTTTCATTCTAGCTTCGCGTTTTGATTTTGAAAATCTATTAGCTATCAACCAAACAGAATGAGCTCAAAAAAAATCGGTATTAATAGACATAATTTCAATCAAAGTATAAAAAGATTAATGAATTCATCGTAGTTACGCTTTACAATGTTATCATTATTGATAACATTGGGTAGATAACTCTTATCTCAATGAGATAATGTGTTTATTTATAATGATAATCTAGCGTTATCCATATTGAACGAGAATCCTAAATACCGTAAGATTTTCTCATTTTAAATCGGTCCCATGTTGCATCAATCAAAATCACTGACTTGCACATCACAAACGCAATGAATGTATGAATAGAAATTGTATCCGATAAGGACTACAAACGCCTCTAATGAACCACCTCAAGTGCCAAGGACTGTCACAACGGACAAAGGGGCCTCTTGTCACAACATTGTGGAGAGGACTGTCACAACAACCCCACGAACTGGCAAATATAGTAATGGTACCGGCGTGCTCCTTTATGAAGCGTAAAAGAGATGCTCAATAGATTTATTATTATATCATTCACAATCGCTGTCATGAAATGGGTTTAGGAACATTGAGAAATGTCTCTTTTATGAAGCGTGAAGATGGGGGTGCTCAATAGAGGAACAGCTGTTGGAACAAAATTCAATGCACCGAAAGGTTTTGACCTTTGCTGAAACAATCCGCCCTCTGACGGGGATATCCTTGACAACTCGCAAGAAATTGGAGGCTTTTGCCCATTATAGCGCCCTCACCCATTTCCACAAAAACCTGAATGGTACGCGCTAATCTCTTTAAAATCGCCAACGACTTTCAGTTTTTAGGCTCTCATCCACGTTCTGGCTTTAAGTGAACGGAACGGAGAGTTTATCCGTTTTACATGGCGCATAAGAAACCTCATGAGACTTGAGATTCTCGCACTTTACTCCTTCTTATTCTTCGTATTCCATTCAATCAATCAAAACTATTCGCTTGGATTATCATAAGCAAAAGTGGCATATAGATAAAAAAGAAATAAAGTCGCTCATCCCCTCAAGTGCTCAAAAGGCTATCGCAATACAAAGCTATGCAATATCAGAAACGAGCAAAGAATATGATGGTGCCAATATGCATTTTTTACGATCAATTGAATATGTAAGCACATTGATGTCAATCATAATGGATAATACATTTAATAACAAAAAGTGTTTTAATATATATAAAATAATGTTTTTTTAATAAGTAAAAAGCTTATTTACTATACTATAATTTTTTCTAAAACACAGAGAACACTGAAGGCGTATAAAAAAATCCTGAAAAATCAATATAAACCCAGCATAATAGCATGAAAACAAGTTTTAAGAACGCTTAAATATGGATAATTATAGAGTTTTTGAGTGTTTTAGTTTTCATAATGATATTAAGTATAGATTTTTTTAACCAATTTGTATATAATACGATTTGTATCTGAAATAAATTGGGGACGTTTTTATGAAAACAAAATGTTTAGTTGCACTATCTATTTTCACCTTCATTACCGCTTCAACAGCGCAAGCAGCAGATACGGTAATCTTTAAGCAATCAGAACCGAAGGTTTCATTGCAAGATGTTTCATCGTCACGTATTTCACCGGTTACTGTTTCTGCGCCTTTTTCTTGGTCTGGTTTTTATTTTGGAGGACAAATTGGATATTTTTCCAATAAAAATACTCTAAATTACGCACAAGAAGCCAGGGACGGAAAATGGGCTTTGGTTGATAGAGATTTATCACCGAAACTATCAGGATTGAGAGCAGGTTTGTATGCAGGTTCTAATATTGATCTGGGAGATCTTGTTTTCAGTTTTGATACCGACATGGTCTGGTCTGGGAGGAAAAGCACCCAAACAGACAATGGAAAGAAAATTCTAGATGAATCAAACTCCATTAACATTGCCTTTAAAAAAGCTGGGATTCCTATCATAAAACCTGCAGCTCAGGGTGAAACGATATCCAACTATGGTGACATTGTTGTTAGCAGTGTAACATTGAAAGAAACGTGGTCTGGTGCCACGCGCGCGCGCATTGGTTTTGCTTCCCATCGTCTTATGCCTTATATTGCAGGGGGTATAGCCTATAGACAGATGCAATATATCATGTCACTTTTATCAAAATCGCAAGAAGATTCGACAATTTTTGCTTCTGGCAATGTGTTAGATGAGACAAAAACAATGTTTGGTTACACTGTTGGTGGTGGTTTTGATCTTGCAATGACAGATAATATCATTATGCGGACAGAATATCGTTATTCAGATTTTTTTAAAAAGAAATTTGCAAACGATAACCTTAAAATCTCTTCTCAAACGCATGATGTTCGCTTTGGTATCGCTTATAAATTCTAAGTTTTGTAGAAAAATTGAACGATTAAAAAACCCTGTTAAAAACGGGGTTTTTTAATGCCCCTTTCCCCCTAAAAAGACGTAGATTCTAAAAACCTGTACTAAACTTTAAACAAATAGTCACGAAACAATAAAGCCTCTCCCTCTCTTAAAGCAAGCTCCTATCCTCTCAGCCTTTCATGTAATGCCTTTGGAATATAAAGCTTTACCATCATACCACTGGGCGCCATCGTAAAATAAATGAGAGCCGTTATTTAAGAGATATTTCTTTAAAATAAATATAGATATTGTGCATCAATTGCAGTTTTATAAGATGATGTTGACTTGGCCTCCCCGCTCTTAAAGGATAAAGATTCTAAAAACCCATTTTTAAACACCCATTTTTAAACACCATGTCCGTTTATAAAAGCACAAAAACCCTTGGAGACTCTTGGGGGATATTGGGCGGGCTTCTTTGGGCTCCTCCTCATGGAATGCCCTTAAATCTCAAGCAAGACAAACACTGAAGAATATCCAACACACACCGAAAAAAATACTGTAACGTTTCAAGGAAGTATGCCCTATATGACCACACTTCAAACGACAGTATTTTACCGCTATTGTATGCCAGAGTGGAGAGAGGATATTGCGGTTCTCTGTTTATGTAATTTCTATAACGGGGAGACAGCTTCATTTAGGGAGCACATGAAGTTGTCAAGGTAAAAACCAATTTCCAATCTTACCATTTCCCTCTGCTTTACGACTTTCAAAAGCCTCTAAAGCATAATCTTTTAAGCCTCTCATGCTCCTGTCTTTTAAAGAGAGGAGATTACACATTGCCCCATGTTTTTGTTTCTCACATATCTTTTTGGCGATCACGCCCCTCATGTCATACGACAACGCTTCAAACCAAACACACTCAAATCCAAGATACTTGGATTGCCAATTCACATGCGTGTTTTAAAGAAACAGCTCTCAAAACCCTCAAGCCCATTTTGCGACAGCACCTACAAGAATATAAAATCTATAGAGCACCATCTCTACACTTCATAAAAATGCAAGCTGGCACCATCCATCATATACTTTACCTCCAATGATGCCCTTGAAACGGCATAAGAGGCATTTTTATTCATTTTTTGTAAAATTTCACTCCACGCGAGAGCTCATCTAGCTTGTAACGTACGAGCGACATGATTTTGGTTGATTTACTATAAGCAGACTTGAAATGAGAGAATCCTACGGTATTCGAGGTTTTTCATTCAACATGCAAAACATTGAACACGGTCTATAAATCCCACGTTTTATAACCCCCATGTTTTATAAAACAACGTGATGCGCCATAATAGGATAAAGGAAAATATTTATGAAGTGGTGCGGGTGGTCGGACTCGAACCGACACTCCTCTCGGAACCAGATTTTGAGTCTGGCGCGTCTACCAGTTCCACCACACCCGCACACTGCTATAAAAGACAGGACTATAAAAGACAGACTTGTCGATTATTCCTTTGCACTATATGAAGAAGAACAGATTCGTCAACAGAAGACTTCTCATTTTTTAAGAATTCATATCATTTTCTTATCTATTTTATGAAATACTTTCTTTATTGGATTTCTCTACCGGATTTATAGCAATCTCATTTGTAAAGTCTTTACCTCTTAAACTTATAAAAGCCTCATGATATTAAACAAATTAAAGCTTTGGACGATTTCTTTAGCAAATCGGCGTACAGCACCACACTGGCTTGGTTTCATTGCCTTTATTGAAAGTTCTGTTTTTCCAATTCCCATAGATGTTTTATATATTCCGATGCTTCTTATCCATCAAAAGCGGGTTTATCGCTATGCTTTGATTGCGACAATCTGTTCTGTATTAGGAGGCATTGCCGGTTGGTTTATCGGACATTTTGCCTATGATACCCTTGCCAAACCCATTTTAGAAATTTATGGTAAGGTTGAAAGTTTTGAATCACTGAAAAATAGTGCAACCCTGCAATTTCTCATCATTTTACTGATAACATCAGGTTTTTTTCATCTTCCCCCCATCAAGATTGTCACAATTTTGGCCGGTGTAATGAGTGTACGTCTTGAACTTTTCATGCTTATTTGTATTTTTTCTAGAGGCGCTCGTTTTTATCTTCTCGCGTGGCTGATTAAACATTTTGGACAAAAAGCAATGAATTTTCTAGTACAGCATTTCAAATGGATTGTTCTCATTGGTTGTGTTAGCCTCCTTTTAATTTATGGGATTTTCATAGCTTTTTTAAACAGGAAGCTTTTATAAGGAACAGACTTAATGGCATGCGTTTTGTCTTCTCACCCACTTTTACACAAACACCTTCATCTTGAACCCAGCAGAAAAGAACAAAGTTTATGGGCTTTTTTTCTCGCTTTTTGCTTGTCTGCCACAATAGGGATTGCCCTTGGTTTTGAATATTTCGGAGGATATCTTCCTTGCGATTTATGTCTCATAGAGCGTTTTCCTTATTATGGAGCCATACCATTTTTGCTCTTAGCAGGTTTTGGGGCATGTTTTTTTCGCATAACTGCTTGGATACAACTTTTATTTTTGTGTGTTTTTGTCTTAATGTGCATCAGCCTTGTTTTAGCCGTTTATCATGCGGGTGTTGAATATGGCTTTTGGGCAGCTCCCCTCAGTTGTGGTTTAAGCGCAGTCAGAAAAACCTCAGACATTAACCAGCTGCTTAACCAATTAAACAACATTCATCCTCCTTCTTGTTCTGAAGCATCCGCACGCTTTCTTTTTCTCTCATTTGCCGGTTGGAATGTCGTCTCAAGCCTATTTTTCTCCCTTATAAGCCTCTATATTACTTCAAAAGGGCTCCTTTCAGTCCATAAAAAACTCTAACCATAAAATAGAAACGAAACCGCGTGCACTCGTTCTCTCCAATCGCTTTCCCCTACCAACAACCCTCCAGTCACCAATCCCCACCCAGAACCACCCACCGCCAAACCAACCCACCCACACCAACGAGTCACCAACATCCCTCCTCTAGCGTTGTACTCAAAAGACAAAAATAAGCAGATACATCCATTTTATGGTTTCACCTCTCTGTACTTATAAGCAACATTTTGATAAAAACTCGTGATAGAAAAGCCGTAAAATAATAAGTGAGGGGACCAATAAATATAAATGGTCTGCTATGGCTGAAGATAAGAACACAGAGCCTTCTACCCTATCACCTATTTCCTTAGATATAACCAAACTTGAAGAACCATGTGTTATGATGGAACATGATCATAATGCATGGCGTGAGCATATAAAAGAAAGGGATTTAAATGCGCCTTACGAAAAACCACCTCATATAAAACCACGAATCAAATCGGCACCACGCATCAGACAAGTTTTTTGGTGTGATTTTCCTCATGATTCGATACTCCCGGAATTTTGGAAAAAGCGGCCTGTTTTAGTGCTTTCTAAGAATGCAAAATTATATGGAAATGTGACAGTTTTACCTTTTTCAACGAAATCACAACCCAATAATCCCGCTGCGTATCCAATACAATCTCCCATAGAGAATAAAAAAGCGTGGATTATCTGCAATTATGTCACAACAGTTTCTGTAAGTCGTTTAAGTTGCTCACGTACCGTTCCAAGGTTATCCTGCGAAGATTTTCATAAAGTTGTAGCTCTGATGCTCAAATATTTACCGCATTTACAGTATTGACTTTTGAGAAAAATAAGTGTATCTATATCACCATACACGGCATCAGTAATGGTGGCCGCTTCCCCGCAAGGGGAGATAGGAACGAAGGAGTGGGAAACCGCTCCTTTCGTCATTTTTGGTATTTTTTTGAAAACTGCCATTTTTTGCAACCTTCCCTAGAACATATCCAACATTCATTCTCCACCGTTGTTGTTTTGAAATATCTGCGATTTTGGGTAAGCAGAAGACAATATCCACACCTTGGATCCGGTAAAGTTTCCCACGGAGATTACCGAGATGTTGTACATACTTATCATTTCATTGCACAAAAAATCGTTCTGCCGTTGCTTAAACTTTATATGATTTTCCGCAATGGGAATATCTTTCCAAGATTGAAAAAAATTTCATAATTTGGCATAACAAACAATCCCTTGTTCTTCGCGCTCTTGAAGTGTTCAATCGCTCAATTTACCAAAAGATATTCGACCTCACAACTTGTTTATTTACGTCCCTCAATACGGATGAAGCGGATGAAAAAGCCAGCATTTTTGAAAAGAAAAAAATAGTAAAGAGCATTTAATGATTCAAACGCTTTAAGACTACACAGAATACTCCATTCATCTTTGAACGCATCTGTTTCTGTTAAAGAGAGCTAATAATGCTTATATAATCTGAATAATATTAGTTTACTTACCATATGATAACCGATTGATAACGATAACGCTAAACACAGAACTTACATCACCACACCTCAAAATAGTATTTTTACGAGATAACAAAGAAAATTCTGTAGTAAAACAGAAATCAACACCCAACCGATTTCTATCTCTTCACCAATAACAATTGTTTATTGCCCTAACCGCATTATTTCACCTGTCACACGACCCAACATAGCTTTTACAGATAGATTTTCTTCCCCTTTTCCGAGAAACGATCTATGCTATTTTGGGATTTACTGCTAAATTGCGTATGCTTGCACTTTGAATACCTTTCTCTCACCATATAAAAGGTAGATAAAAAAATAATTTCGTTTATCAGCTTTATTTTAAAGACATACCTATTTTTTACAGGATACGTTTTCCTTTCTATCAGCCCTATCGCATTTAATACACTTGTCGTTTCTAAACATGAACAACCAAGCATCACAATGGAACAATAGACACCCATCACTTTCATGGGCACTTGCATTGACAAGAGATAAACAAGAGCATTGATCACCACACACGGAGCAAAAATCTATAGCGACTACGCCATAGACTTTCGCCACGCACGGGTTATTCTTAAAGCATATTTATGATGAGATAATCATTTATGACATTCTTTTTGTTACACCACAGAACGGGTTTTGCTAACCAGTTTTATTATTGTGCAAATTTTTCAAGAGAAATCCTCACTCGCTCATAGATGACAAGATTTCTTTATGGAGAGAACGTATGGCGCTCAGTTTTGACCTTTTCCATAACAAGGATAAGTTCAAACTTTAACCAACACGACAATACACCTACTCTAAACGATTTATGTACCACCTCATCCGCAACACATTGCCAAATATCCGTACATTTCCTCGAAAAATTTTCACACTTTTACGCATAGTAAAAAAAAGATTAACTTTAATCATGTTGCACTCCATTTTAATTGATTTGGATTTTAAAAATGACCAAAAAAATCAAACAAAAATAGAGAGGTAAGTTACGAAAACTACAGGGTAAATTTTACTGCCGCAAAATGTCTATTTTCCCCCATCTGAACAGTCATTGGAACATTATAAAAATTATTTTCATTGAAAAACAATTACTTATAATCTAGGGAAGAAAAGTAAAAATCTCCCCCAGAAAAAGAGATTACCTTCAAAATTATCAAAAAAAGCAGCACAATTTTAGTGATCTTTTTATTTTTTTTCTTTTGATAAAATTAATTGGCAGGTGTCTTAGGAGCCCCTCCGGTAGGTTCCCAATTCGCAACAGCCGCTAATTCCTCAATGAGCTTCTCTCTTGGTAAATTATTATCATCCACCAACTTGTACTGAACGGCATGTTCACTAAGCCACTTTATAAGCGTTCCTTTAACAGTTTTACCACCCTCAGCCTCACTCACCGCTTCCCATGCTGCAACAATAGCAGCAAGCTTTGGAGCATAACGTGGATGCGTTGGATCTTGAAACGCATAATATTTCTGATCCTTAGTCTCAGCAGAATCATCCTCAGGAAAAAAAAACGCAGGACGCAGACCACGCGACGAAAGCCATTCTTTTAAATCATCAACGAGAACATATGAGGAATATGTCTCTATATAATTAGAAAAACTCGACCATTCTATCTTTAATTGATCGTCTTTTCCTGCCTGAACTATGGCATTATAAGCTCCTCGGAAACAAGCAGTTTTCTCTGATGATACGGAAAGGTTATCTTCGTAAATATCACTCTTTTCTGGTTCCATTTCATCGTGAAACAAACACTTTCCTGGATTTAATCCAACTATTAAAAGCGCTGCCTGCGGTATTGTTAGTTTGTGCAAACCCAAAAACCATTCTAAACTATCATCAATGTCCATAGAGTTCCTCTTTTTTCTGCACAATTTCGCTCTTTTTTAAAAACATCAAAAACGTTTGTTAACGCGTAGAGATTATGCACTTTTCACATTTCAACTCATCCCATACTTTAAATAAAAACACAGCACCCACACTCCTCCTTGTGATACACAAGAAAATGATTTGAATTGATTTAAGATAAGAAGTTTTGAAGTGAGAGAATTTTACTGAATTTTGGGCTTTCATGCAAGATATCAGGCAAGTTACAAGGCGATAAATGCCCCTTCATAAAGCATAAATTTTTATGCGTGATCAAACAATTTGATATGATAATATCTCTGTCATTTATGCACCCCCACCCTTAAACCTGCCCCTGCAATCACAGCACAAAAGATAATTCGTTACACGCTAACAAATCCACCTAAATGCAAAAGCTGTAACAACGCTAAAATGCGCGTAAATATCATAAGAATACTGTCTTACACCTCCACAAGCAGAATGAGTGGCGTAAAAACTGTACAATAAAATGTCATGCCTATAATGAACCGTGCTAAAGACTGTCGCAACACTGGGAGCTAAGGTGTATGATGATGCCGGCTTGCTCTTTTACGAAGCGTAAAGATTAAGAAGACTCAATGGAGTTTATATTATTTCATGGACATTTTGCTGCTCTACCCTTCTATACTCTTCACGGGGCCCCCCACGCGAAATGGGCTTTTATCCCTTGAATAAAGATCTCCTTTAAAAGAATCATTTCAAATTCTAAGAGCTGTTACAGTCTTTTGAACGCATAAAATGAATGATGATGCTAGCTTATTCCTTTCCTATATTCTCGAACATCAATACATTGAAATGCTGAAATGCTCCATTCAAACGCCCCTTTAGCAAAATAAAGCACATTGTCTCTTAAATTTTTTCACGTAATCATTTCTTTCATGCGCCCCTGTCGTCTCCATTTGATAAATCTCCTTGTACTTTCTCAGCATCCCAGCACCTTTTTTCTCAGTGCAACCTTTTTGCAATTTTTCAGTTTTGAACTTTTAGATTGACTTTCGGTTTATTTTTCTTATGTTTTAGAATTATTCTAAAGTGCAAAGGAACAGAAAATGTTGAAATTGTTTTTTTCATTTGTACAACGTAAAGCTCTGTCCTTTCGTTCAGCACAAAACGTGATACTTAAAGCGCTCAAATTAAAAGAGCAACATGCGGCGCTCTATTTAAAATATGCAAAAGCTCTAGAACCTTATTCCTCTAAGGAAGCGGCGGTTTTTACCGCCATGGGGCTTCAAGAGCTTAAAAATTATAAGCAACTTTTGTGCCTTTCTTGCCATAATCGTGCAAACACTATCGGTTCATTATGTGACAGAACTTCTCTTGTGAAAGGAAAGAGCCGCCATCCCTCCCCAAAAACAACAGCGGCAAATCACACCATAAAAAAGCCTTCGAAAACGCAAAGACAAACACTTTTGACTTGGATTCAACCAGGTCTTGCAGGGTTAATGGATGGCTCTGTCTCCACCCTTGCCCCCATTTTTGCCGCAGCTTTTGCCACGGGAGACACGCATCAAACTTTTTTGATAGGGCTCTCAGCTTCAATTGGTGCGGGACTTTCAATGGGTTTCACAGAAGCAGCCCATGATGACGGCAAATTATCAGGGCGTGGTTCGCCATTAAAAAGAGGTCTTGCCAGCGGCATTATGACAACATTAGGAGGACTAGGTCATACTCTTCCCTATTTGATCAACTCTTTTTATGTAGCAACAATTATTGCTTTTATCATTGTTTTTTTCGAACTAGGCGCCATCGTCTGGATTCAGAACAAATACATGTCAACTCCCTTTTGGCGCGCCTCTTTACAGGTCATCATTGGTGGTGCTCTGGTTTTTGCCACGGGTATTCTTATCGGTAGTATCTAAAAAATCTTATCTGTAACCATAATTTAGATCTCAAATAAGCGCATGCCCCTAGGCATAAGCCATCCTTGATGATGCCATTATTGAAAAATGCCATTGATAATGTTAGGTGGTGTTGTGGAATATTTTAAGTCAGTAAGAGATGATAAGCAAGCTCTGGGGACAACCTATATCCACACACCTTTATCGACTTGGTTTTATAGATATCTTTTGTTAAAGTATCATTTTCTTCTAGACCTCATATTTTGGAAATGCCTCGATCATGTCGCACACTGAAACCAACGCCCCTTTAAACAATCATCCTGTCCCTTCTCAATCTTCACATGCCCAGACTTTATTTGTTCAGCGTCTTGCACACGGACAAGGTTTAGAACTTCCTTGCTACGCGACAGCGGGTTCTGCGGGTCTTGATCTACGGGCAGCAATTGGAGAAGAAGAAACGCTTGTTCTTGCCCCTAGGCAGCGGGCACTTATTCCAACAGGTCTCATTTTTCATTTATCTCTTGGGTTTGAAGCACAAATACGTCCACGCTCTGGCTTAGCCTTAAAACACGGCATCACATGCCTCAACACTCCAGGAACGATTGATAGTGACTACCGTGGTGAAGTCAAAGTCCTTCTTATCAATTTAGGACAAGAAGACTTTTCCATCCAACGAGGCATGCGCATTGCCCAAACAGTCATCGCTCCCGTATCCCAAGTCAATGTTTGCGCCATTGAACCAGAGCAAAGTACCCAAAACCATAACGAGAGCCGTGGAACAGGAGGTTTTGGTTCAACGGGACACACTTAAGAAGCTCTGAAAAAATCGCTATCCTTAAAATAACACACACACTTATTCCAACCACTCTTTCACTTAAAACCCCTTGGGCTTTTAAAGTGCAGAAGGAGTGCGCATTTGCTTTCAAAGTTTTTTCACTAAACGCACCTCTAAACAAGCATCTCTCAATTACGTCTCGTGCACTATACAAAACTTCATTATCGCCCGATACCCCTCCCTCATAACAAAAAAATTGGCATTAACCATTGAGCGTTCACACACTGCTTGTAATGTCGACAATCTATACATCATATTGATTTATAATAATAATGAATTGTCTTTCAACTTAAATGAGAAATCTCAATACTGTAAGATTGTTTTATGGCAAGCCTATTTATATTAAATCAATCAAAAGCATGTTTCTCACATTCCAAACGTGGCTAGCATGCAGATAAAAACTGGAAAAATGCCTATAATGAATACGTGTCCTAAACACTATCGCAACATTGGGAAAAAAATATAAATACGATAATGGTGCTCGCTTACTCTTTTGTTAAGCGTAAAGATGGTGATGTTTGATAGGTTTTTTGATTATTTTACGGGGGCTTTACCGTTATACCATTTATGGATAACATGTAAGTTTTATGTAAAAATAACTTGCTGTATTTATACAGCTTTTTTACAGTGAGGGACGCGTAAATAAAAGTTAGGGAATAGGATTTTGCAACACGTCTCTTAATGATTGCGAATCAAGAGTTCTTTTCGGGGTGGTTTTTTAGCAAAACCAGAGGTCCAAAGGGTCTCTAATTCTAAAAAGT
>NZ_JBHIQC010000009.1:0-82372 GCF_042196385.1 Bartonella sp. AP150HLJHH
GTTTTGCTATTCGTGAAGGTGGTCGTACTGTTGGTGCCGGTATCGTCTCTAAGATCATTGAATAAATAATGCTTGTTGAGTGCTTTGATTATTGAAGGCACTTTGTATAACAGGGAAATAAAGAGCATGAACAGTCAGAATATTCGCATTCGCTTGAAAGCGTTTGATCATAGAATTCTTGATACGTCGACGCGTGAGATTGTATCGACTGCTAAACGTACCGGTGCAAATGTCCGTGGTCCCATTCCGCTTCCGACGCGGATTGAGAAGTTTACGGTCAATCGTGGACCGCATATCGATAAGAAAAGTCGTGAGCAGTTTGAGATGCGAACACATAAGCGTCTTCTTGACATTGTTGATCCAACGCCGCAAACAGTGGATGCGCTTATGAAGCTCGATCTTTCTGCTGGTGTGGATGTAGAAATTAAGCTCTGAGGTTTGAGGACAGAAGGAACAGACCCGATGCGTTCAGGTGTAATAGCACAGAAGCTGGGCATGACCCGTATTTATAATGATGCTGGTGAGCATGTGCCGGTGACGGTACTTCGTTTGGAGAATTGTCAAGTCGTTGCTCAGCGTACAGTTGAAAAGAATGGTTATACTGCTGTTCAATTAGGTGTAGGCTTTGCTAAGGTTAAGAATACTTCACAAGCTCTTCGTGGACATTTTGCTAAGGCTTCTGTTGAGCCTAAAGCCAAAATAGCAGAGTTTCGTGTGAGTCCCGACAATCTTCTTGATGTTGGTACTGAGATTACAGTGGAACATTTTGTTCCAGGACAAAGAGTTGATGTGACTGGTACCAGTATTGGTAAGGGGTTTGCTGGTGTTATGAAACGACATAACTTTGGTGGGCATCGTGCTTCTCATGGTAATTCGATTACACATCGTGCTCATGGTTCTACAGGGCAGTGCCAAGATCCTGGTAAAGTTTTTAAAGGTAAAAAAATGGCTGGCCATATGGGGCAAGTGCGTGTAACAACACAGAATATTGAAGTTATTTCCACTGATAGTGAGCGTGGTTTAATTTTAGTGCGTGGTGCTGTTTCTGGTTCTAAAGGTTCTTGGATTTTGATACGGGATGCTGTGAAGAAGCGTCTTCCTGATAATGCTCCAAAGCCTGCTGGTATTCGCCGTCTTGTGAAAGAGAAAGCGGAAATGGTTACTCCGGTGACGGAAACCTCTGAGGTTGAGGGAGCCTAATAATGGATCTTGTAATTAAAACTCTTGATGGTAATGAAGCTGGCAAATTAAAGGTTTCTGAAGCTATTTTTGATCTTGTTCCGCGTGAGGATATTTTGCAACGTGTTGTTCGTTGGCAGCTTGCACGTCGTCAGCAGGGAAGTCATCAATCCCAAGGTCGTTCTGATGTGTCGCGAACAGGGGCAAAAATGTTTAAACAGAAAGGAACTGGGCGTGCTCGACATTCATCTGCACGTGCACCGCAGTTTAGAGGTGGGGGTAAGGCACATGGACCGGTGGTTCGCAGCCATGCGCATGATCTTCCTAAAAAAATTCGTGCTCTTGGGTTGCGTCTTGCTTTATCTGCAAAATTAAAAGCAAAAGATTTGATTATTGTGGATGAGTTGGCTGTTAAGGATGCTAAAACGAGGATGCTTGTTTCTCATTTTTCTAAGCTTGGATTTAATAACGCTCTCTTGATTGGTGGTAAAGAGATTGATATTAACTTTTTTCGTGCAGCCTCTAATATCCCGAATATTGACATTTTGCCTATTCAGGGAATTAATGTTTATGATATTTTGCGTCGCAGCAAACTTGTTTTATCAAAAGCAGCTGTTGAGGCTCTTGAGGAGCGTTTTAAATGACAGATCTTCGCCATTATGATATAATTATTAGTCCAGTTATTACTGAAAAGGCGACTATGATTTCTGAATATAATCAAGTTGCTTTTAATGTCGCGCCGAAAGCGACGAAGCCTGAGATTAAGGCTGCTGTTGAAGCGCTTTTTAGCGTAAAAGTTAAAGCAGTTAACACGATAGTCCGTAAGGGTAAAGTGAAGCGTTTCAAAGGTATAGTTGGTCGGCAGAGTGATGTCAAAAAAGCGATCGTAACTCTGGCCAGTGGTCAGACTATCGACGTTTCGACAGGTCTTTAAGAGGCTCGGAGATAGGAATAATGGCACTTAAGCAATTTAATCCAACTACACCTGGGCAGCGTCAGCTTGTTATTGTGGAACGTTCTTGTCTTTATAAGGGAAAACCTATAAAGATGTTAACTGAAGGTTTGTCTTCAAAGGGTGGGCGTAATAATCGCGGTCGTGTTACTGCTCGTTTTCAGGGTGGTGGACATAAACGTAGTTATCGGTTTGTCGACTTTAAGCGTCTTAAACGTGATGTTTCAGCAAAGGTTGAGCGTTTAGAATACGATCCTAATCGTACCGCTTTTATTGCTTTAATCCGCTATGAGGATGGGCAATTGAGTTATATTCTTGCGCCACAGCGTCTTGGTGTTGGTGATTCTGTTATGGCTGGTTTAAATGTGGATGTTAAACCAGGTAATGCTATGCCTCTTGGTAATATGCCTGTAGGCACAATTATTCATAATGTTGAGATGAAGCCAGGAAAAGGAGGGCAGATTGCACGTTCAGCAGGTGCTTATGCGCAGTTGGTTGGACGAGATCATGGTATGGCTATTCTTCGTTTAAATTCTGGTGAACAGCGTTTGGTTCCGAGTAGCTGTTTTGCAACTGTTGGCGCTGTTTCAAATCCTGATCATGGGAATATTAATGATGGTAAGGCGGGTCGGTCACGTTGGCGTGGTAAACGTCCACATGTTCGTGGTGTTGCTATGAACCCCGTTGATCATCCACACGGTGGTGGTGAAGGTCGTACATCGGGGGGGCGCCATCCAGTTTCTCCCTGGGGTAAACCTACGAAAGGTAAGCGTACGCGCTCCAATAAAGCCACTGATAAATTTATTATGCGTACGCGTCATCAACGCAAGAAATGAGAAAGGTAGTCTGAGGTGGTTCGTTCAGTGTGGAAAGGTCCGTTTGTTGACGGCTATCTTCTTGGTAAAGCAGAGAAGGTACGTGCAAGTGGGCGCAATGAAGTTATAAAAATATGGAGTCGTCGCTCTACTATTTTACCGCAATTTGTTGGTTTAACTTTTGGTGTTTACAACGGTAATAAGCATATTCCTGTTTCTGTTTCTGAAGAGATGGTTGGGCATAAGTTTGGTGAGTTCGCTCCTACCCGGACTTATTATGGTCATGGTGCCGATAAGAAAGCGAAGAGGAAGTAGGAATGGGAAAAGCTAAAGTTTCGCGCCAGCTTAAAGATAATGAAGCAAGAGCTGTCACGCGGACAATTCGTGTTAGTCCGCAGAAGCTTAATTTAGTTGCTGCAATGATTCGTGGTAAAAGAGTTAATGTAGCGCTCGCTGATTTGATGTTTTCACGCAAGCGTATTGCTGCTACTGTGAAAAAAACGCTTGAATCAGCAATTGCAAATGCAGAAAATAACCACGATCTTGATATTGATTCGCTTGTTGTGGCGGAAGCTTATGTTGGTAAGTCGATAGTGATGAAGCGCTTTCATGTTCGTGGTCGAGGGCGTGCTAGTAGAATTGAACGTCCATTTTCGCATCTTACTGTTATTGTTCGTGAAATTACCGAAAAAGTGGAGGCCGCGTAATGGGGCAGAAGATCAATCCAATAGGGCTTCGTCTTGGTGTTAATCGGACTTGGGACTCTCGTTGGTATGCTGATAGTGGTGAATATGGGCGCCTTCTTCATGAAGATTTGAAAATTCGTTCATATGTGCTTGAGGAGCTTAAACAGGCGGCTATTTCTAAGGTTGTTATTGAGCGTCCTCATAAAAAGTGTCGTATTACAATTCATTCTGCACGTCCTGGTTTGATTATTGGTAAAAAAGGTGCTGATATCGAAAAGCTTCGTCGTAAGCTCTCAGAAATGACGGATGCTGAAACTTCATTGAATATTGTGGAGATTCGTAAACCGGAGATTGATGCGACAATTATTGCGCAATCAATTGCTCAACAGTTAGAGCGTCGTGTTGCTTTTCGTCGTGCAATGAAGCGTGCTGTTCAGTCTGCTATGCGTCTTGGTGCGGAAGGTATTCGTATCAATTGTTCTGGCCGTCTTGGTGGTGCTGAAATTGCTCGTATGGAATGGTATCGTGAAGGTCGTGTTCCACTTCATACCTTGCGTTCTGATGTTGATTACGGTACAGCAGAAGCTAAGACCGCTTATGGTATTTGTGGTATTAAAGTTTGGGTCTTTAAGGGTGAGATTCTTGAGCATGATCCGATGGCTTCAGAACGTCGTGCTACGGAAGCTGATCAATCTGGTTCTTCATCGAATCGTCGCCGCGAAAATGCTTAGTTTTTGAGATTGAACTAAAATTTGGAGTAGAGAACAATGTTGCAGCCAAAGCGCACAAAGTTCCGTAAACAGTTCAAAGGCCGTATTCACGGTTTTGCGAAGGGTGGTACGGATTTGAATTTCGGTGCCTACGGTTTGAAGGCTGTTGAGCCGGAGCGGGTTACTGCTCGTCAAATTGAAGCGGCGCGTCGTGCGATTACACGTTATATGAAGCGTTCTGGTCGTGTGTGGATTCGCATTTTTCCAGATCTTCCGGTTACATCTAAACCGACTGAAGTTCGTATGGGTAAAGGTAAGGGAAGTGTTGATTATTGGGCTGCACGTGTTGCTCCTGGTCGCGTCATGTTTGAGCTTGATGGAGTTCCGGAGGATGTTGCACGTGAAGCACTAAGATTGGGTGCTGCAAAGTTGCCTATAAAAACGCGTTTCATCCAGCGTATTGCTGAATAATGAGGTTAAGCGATGAGAGCCACAGAATTACGGGCGCAAACGCTCGACCAAATGAAAGATGAATTGGCTAAGTTAAAGAAAGAGCAATTTAATTTGCGTTTTCAAAAAGCAACAGGTCAATTAGAAAAGACAGCGCGCGTTAGACAAGTTCGTCGTGATATTGCGCGTATTAAAACTTTTCTTCGTCAAAAGATAAGTGAAAGTAAGGTTTAAGGAAATAAGAGATGCCTAAACGCGTTTTGCAGGGTGTTGTTATTAGCGACAAAAGTGATAAGACTGTTGTTGTCAAAGTTGAACGCCGTTATTCTCATCCGCTTCTTAAGAAGACTGTTCGGCAGTCTAAAAATTATAAAGCGCATGACGAAAACAACCAATTCAAGATTGGGGATCAAGTTTCTATTCAAGAATCTAGACCAATTTCGAAAGATAAATGTTGGATTGTTGTAAAAGACAATGTAGCGTAAAGAGTTAAGCTTATTGTTTTAGAATTTAACAGTGTGGTTATCATTGATAAATTTGAAGACGATAACTTTATCGTTATTTGGCAGGCAAATCCGAGTGTGTAAAAGATACAATCGGATATATGTATTAAGAGAAGGTGGCCAGTCATGATTCAGATGCAAACAAACCTCGACGTTGCTGATAATTCTGGAGCGCGTCGTGTCATGTGCATCAAAGTGTTAGGCGGTTCAAAGCGGAAATATGCTTCGGTCGGTGACATTATTGTTGTTTCGGTTAAGGATGCAATTCCTCGTGGCCGTGTTAAAAAAGGTGATGTTATGAAAGCTGTTGTGGTTCGTACTGCTAAGGATATTCGTCGCGCAGATGGTAGTGTCATTCGTTTTGATAGTAATGCTGCGGTTTTAGTGGATAACAAAAAAGAGCCGATCGGTACTCGTATCTTTGGACCTGTTCCCCGTGAATTGCGTGGTAGGAATCATATGAAGATCATCTCGCTTGCTCCTGAAGTTCTGTAAGGAGTAAATGTTATGCAAAAGATTCGAAAAGGTGATAAAGTTGTTGTTTTGTCCGGTAAGGATAAAGGATGTAGTGGTGAAGTAATTAAGGTTAATCCAAAAGAGAATAAGGCTTTTGTTCGTGGGATTAATATGATTAAACGTCATCAACGTCAAACGCAGAAGCAAGAAGCTGGAATTATTTCTAAAGAAGCTCCGATTCATCTGTCTAATTTGGCGATTGCTGATCCTAAAGATGGTAAGCCTACACGTGTAGGCTTTCGTATGAATGCAGATGGTAATAAAGTTCGTTTTGCCAAGCGTTCGGGAGAGTTGATTAATGGCTGAGGAAAGACAAATACCGCGTATGAAAGCGCATTATTTTGAAGTGATTCGTAAAGTGCTTCAAGAGAAGTTTAATTACAGAAATGCGATGCAAATTCCGCGGATTGATAAAGTTGTAATAAATATGGGGATAGGTGAAGCAACTGCTGATTCGAAGAAGCCTTCCCTTGCCGCTGAGGATTTAGGGCTAATAACGGGTCAGAAGGCTGTTGTTACGCGTGCGCGTAATTCTATTGCGACCTTTAAGGTTCGTGAAGGAATGCCTCTTGGGGCTAAAGTTACATTACGTAAAGATCGTATGTTTGAGTTTTTAGATCGTCTTGTGACGATTGCTCTTCCGCGGGTTCGTGACTTTCGTGGTTTAAATCCAAAGAGTTTTGATGGTCGTGGCAATTTTGCTATGGGTATTAAAGAACACATTGTGTTTCCAGAAATCAACTATGATAAAGTTGATCAAATTTGGGGCATGGATATTATCGTTTGTACGACAGCAAAAACGGATGATGAAGCTCGTGAGTTATTGCGCGCTTTTAATTTTCCTTTTCGTTCGTAACGGCAAACGTAGTGAGGTGAAATTATGGCCAAAGTAAGTGCCGTTGAAAAAAATAAGCGTCGTGAGGTGATGGTAAAGCGCTATGCTGCCCGTCGTGCACGTTTGAAAGCAATAGTTATGGATCAGAAGGTTTCTCTTGAGGAACGTTTTAAAGCTTCTGTTCAGTTGGCAGAGTTGCCGCGTAATTCTTCGAAAGTTCGTATTCGTAATCGCTGTGAGGTTTCAGGTCGTCCGCGGGCTTATTATCGTAAATTAAAAATGTCGCGAATTGCGTTGCGTGAGCTTGGCTCTATTGGCTATATTCCTGGTATTGTAAAGTCTAGTTGGTAAGAGGAGATTATTTAATGTCTATGTCAGATCCTCTTGGTGATATGTTAACACGTATTCGTAATGCACTTGGTCGTAAAAAAGGTAAAGTAGTTACTCCAGATTCGAAGCTTCGTGCGCACGTTCTTGATGTTCTTCAGTCGGAGGGTTATATTCGCGGATATAATCGAATTGATTTAGGTGATGGGAAAGCGGAGATTGAAATCGAATTGAAGTATTTTGAAGGGCTGGCTGCTATTCGTGAGATTTCACGTGTATCAAAGCCAGGGCGTCGTGTGTATGTTTCTGCTAAGTCACTTCCTCAGGTGGCAAATGGCCTTGGTATTTCGATTTTATCGACTCCTAAAGGCGTCATGGCAGATCATGAGGCGCGTGAACAGAATGTTGGTGGAGAACTCCTTTGTCGTGTTTTCTAAGTTATGTCAAGAAAACGGAAGAAAAAGTAGGTTAGAACAATGTCTCGTATTGGAAAGAAACCCATTTCAATTCCTTCTGGAGTTACTGCTACTGTTGAAGGACAGCTGGTTAAGGCAAAAGGTCCAAAAGGTGAGCTGAGTTACGTCGTCAATGATGAAGTCTTAGTCAAACTTGAGGAGAATATCATATCAGTTATGCCGCGGGATCAGTCAAAAGATGCGCGTTCTAAATGGGGTATGTCGCGCTCAATGATTGAGAACATTTTTTGTGGTGTGAAAGATGGTTTTGAAAAGAGGTTGGAGATTAATGGGGTTGGTTATCGTGCTGCTTTGCAGGGTAAGGATGTTCAACTATCTCTGGGCTTTTCGCATGATGTGGTTTATAAAGTTCCGTCGGGTGTTACTGTGACTGTTCCTAAGCCAACGGAAATTGTTGTTTCTGGAATTGATAAACAGCAAGTTGGACAAGTTGCAGCGGAGATTCGTGAGTATCGTAAGCCTGAGCCTTATAAAGGTAAAGGTGTTAAGCATGCAGATGAACGTATCTTCCGTAAAGAAGGTAAAAAGAAATAAGGATTTTGTATTATGGTTTCATCTAAGGACATTATCCAACGTCGTGCAAGGCGCGTTCGTCGTAGAATTAAAATGGTTTCTCATGATCGTCCTCGCCTTAGTGTTTATCGTTCAAATCAGAACATTTATGCTCAAGTTATCGATGATTTGCGGGGATGTACACTTGTTTCAGCCTCTACTCTTGAAAGTGATTTGAAAAAATCGTTAAAGAGTGGTGCTGATAAAAAGGCGGCCTTTGCTGTTGGTAAGTTAATTGCTGAGCGTGCGAAGAAAGCGGGTGTTAATGAGGTGGTTTTTGATCGTGGAGCGTATGTGTACCATGGTCGCGTCAAAGCTTTAGCTGAAGCTGCTCGTGAAGGTGGTTTGAATTTCTAAAATTTCTTATTTATGAATGAGTAAGGAGAGTTTAGAGTATTTCGTTTAAGTTCTTCCAGTTTGATGAGGGACTTTGTTATCGTGCTTCCGGAAAAGAAAAAGGAATGAGGAATGGCACAAAAAGAACGTGGTGAGAGAGAAGAACGCGATAATGAATTTGTCGATAGGCTCGTTCATATCAATCGTGTTGCTAAAGTTGTAAAGGGTGGTCGGCGTTTTGGTTTTGCTGCTCTTGTTGTCGTTGGAGATCAAAAAGGGCGTGTGGGTTTTGGACATGGTAAAGCCCGTGAAGTTCCAGAAGCCGTTCGTAAAGCAACGGAATCTGCAAAGCGTGGGATGATTTATGTTCCACTTCGGTCTGGGCGTACATTGCATCATGATCTTGAAGGTCGTCACGGAGCTGGGCGTGTTTTGCTACGCTCGGCTTCTGCTGGTACTGGTATTATTGCTGGGGGGCCGATGCGTGCTATTTTTGAAGCTCTTGGTATGCAGGATGTCGTTGCAAAATCACTAGGATCGTCGAATCCTTATAACATGGTTCGTGCAACATTTGATGCATTGAAACATCAAATGCATCCTAGAGATATTGCTGCTCAACGTGGTATAAAGTATTCGACTTTGCAGGCGCGTCGTCGCCATTTAGTCGACCTAGAAGGGTAGTTTCTGAGATTATCAGAAAAGGAATTAGGAAATGGTTCAGAAAAAATCTCAGAGTAGTAAAACTGTGACGGTGGAACAAATTGGAAGCCCTATTCGAAACTCACAGATTCAGCGTGCAACCTTAAAGGGGCTTGGACTAAATAAAATGCGTCGTCGGCGCGTTTTAGATGATACACTTTGTGTGCGGGGTATGATTGCTCGGGTTCGGCATCTTGTTCGCGTTATAGATGAAGGTTAAGGGTTGCGGGAGTATTAGATATGAAACTCAATGAACTACGTGATTGCGAAGGCGCAACAAAAAATCGTAAGCGTGTTGGGCGTGGTATTGGTTCCGGTACGGGTAAGACTGGTGGTCGTGGTGTAAAAGGGCAAAAGTCACGTTCTGGTGTTTCCCTTAATGGTTTTGAAGGTGGGCAAATGCCCATCTATCGTCGTTTGCCAAAACGTGGATTTAGGAATTTCTTTGCTAAAACCTACAATGAAGTTTCACTAGGACGTATTCAGTTGGCAGTTGATGCAGGTAAGTTGAATATTGAAAAGCCTGTTGATATGGTTTCTTTGAAAGAGGCTGGTATTATTCGTCGTGAAAAAGATGGGGTTCGTCTTCTTTCTGATGGTGATTTGAAGGCTAAGATTACCTTTCATGTTTCTGGTGCTTCACAAGCTGCTTGTGTTAAGATTGAAAAAGTGGGTGGTCAGGTTATTCTTCCTGATATTGCTCGATAATTTTTTAATATGAATAGAGACCTAAAGAAGAATAATATCTGTTTTGTGGGATCTTTTGTGGAGAATTGTTTAAGTTCTGCATTTGTTTGTGTATGCATATATGAATTTTAGGATTATACTTCTGTGATTTGAAGAACTGAAGTGTAAAGTGGAGACGTTTTATGGCATCAGCAGCAGAGCAATTTGCTTCCAATATAAATTTCGGCACTTTTTCGCGTGCAACTGAATTAAAGAAACGCATCTGGTTTACTCTGTTGGCGCTTCTTGTATATCGTTTTGGCACTTACATCTCTCTTCCAGGTATCAATATCGATGCTTTGCGGCAAACATTTGAACATCACGCGTCGGGTGTATTAGGACTCTTTAATATGTTTGCTGGAGGTGCCGTTGGGCGTATGGCTATTTTTGCGCTGGGTATCATGCCTTATATATCGGCATCTATTATTGTGCAATTGTTAACATCTATTATTCCTTCTTTGGAAACTCTTAAAAAAGAAGGGGATTTAGGTCGTAAGATTATCAATCAATATACGCGTTATGTAACAGTCGTATTGGCAATTCTACAAGCTTTTGGTATTGCGGTTGCGCTTGAAAGCGGTATAGGGTCGGGGCTTCAAATTGTTTTAGAACCAGGTCTTATGTTTCGTATTTCTTCTGTTATTACGCTTGTTGGCGGAACGATGTTTCTTATGTGGCTTGGCGAGCAAATTACGTCACGTGGTATTGGTAATGGGGTTTCTCTTATCATTTTTACAGGGATTGTAGCCAACTTTCCTTCTACTTTTGCTCAGCTTTTGACAGCTCATAGTCAGGCTGATTTATCAACTTTTCTTTTAATAGGAATCGTTCTTATTGCTGTTTTGGTTATTGGGCTTATTGTTTTTATAGAGCGTGCGCAACGGCGAATTCTTATCCAATACCCGAAACGTCAGGTCGGTAATCAAATGTTTCAAGGAGATATGTCGCATCTTCCTTTAAAGTTGAATACTGCTGGTGTTATTCCACCTATTTTTGCTTCATCTTTATTATTATTACCTGCCACTATTAATAATTTTTCTGATAAAATGCCACAATGGGTTCAGGAGATTTCTTATGCTCTTGGTCATGGACAGCCACTTTATATGATTGTTTATGCATTTTTAATGGCGTTTTTTTGCTTTTTTTATACAGCTATTGTGTTTAATCCAAGTGATACTGCAGATCAGTTGAAAAAACATTCTGGTTTTATTCCAGGGATTCGTCCAGGTGAGCGTACAGCCGAATATATTGATTACGTTTTGACGCGTATTACTGTTGTGGGCGCTATTTATATTATCTTGGTTTGTTTGTTACCTGAATTTATGATATCTGCATTACAGGTTCCTTTTTATCTTGGGGGAACATCCTTGTTGATTGTTGTTACTGTTACACTTGATACGGTTGCTCAAATTCAGGGGCATCTTGTTGCCCACCAATATGAAGGGTTGATAAAAAAATCAAAACTTCGTGGAGGTAAAAGGAATCGATGAGAGTTATTCTTTTAGGTCCTCCTGGAGCGGGAAAAGGTACGCAAGCAAAAATGTTGACTGAGGAATATAACATTCCTCATTTATCAACAGGGGATATGTTGCGTGAGGTGATTGCCAAAGAAACGGAGATTGGTAAAAAAGCTAAAGCTATTATAAGTTCTGGTACTTTGGTACCTGATAGTATTGTTAATCAAATCGTATCAGATCGGATTGATGAAGCTGATTGTGTAAACGGTTTTGTTTTGGATGGATATCCGCGAACTGTGGGGCAAGCAGAAGCGTTGCAACAGATACTGGATTCAAAAAATATGCGGCTTAATGCTGTTATTGAATTGTGTGTTGATGAAGACGTGTTGATTGAACGTATGAAGAAGCGCGTTGAGGAAACAATAGCGATTGGTGGACAGGTTCGTTTAGATGACAATCCTGTTGCTTTTGCAAAAAGATTAGTAGAATATCGTGAAAAAACAGCTCCCTTATCAAAATTTTATTCAGAGAGGGGAATGTTGAAGGTTATTGATGGAATGATTGGTGTTGCTGAAGTGACACGTATGATTAGAGGGTTTCTTTCATGAGATTTTTTTTTAGAAATAAATGAAAAGAGTTGACTTTTGAGATGAAATCTATCAAAAGTGAATTTAATTTATTTTAGTGAAATAATAGGATTCGGAAGAATTTTTTTCTGAGTCTATTTTTTTCTGTAAGGTATATCAGGTATTTTATAACAATTTGTCAAAATAACTAAGGAGAGTAGGCGTGGCTCGTATTGCTGGCGTCAATATCCCGACAAATAAGCGTGTAATTATTGCGCTTCAATATATCCACGGGATTGGACCAAAATTTGCTCAAGAAATTATTGAAAGAGTTGGCATTCCTTTGGGGCGTCGTGTGCATGAGCTTTCAGATGCTGAGGTGCTGCAGATTCGTGAGGCAATAGATCAGGGGTATCAAGTTGAAGGTGATCTTCGTCGTGAGGTTGCTATGAATGTTAAGCGTTTGATGGATCTTGGTTGTTATCGAGGATTGCGTCATCGCCGGTCTTTGCCTGTCCGAGGACAGCGTACACATACGAATGCCCGTACACGTAAAGGTCCGGCTAAGGCAATCGCCGGTAAGAAGAAATAAGGGCCTTTGTGGAAGGTTTTTTATATATTCTTTTTCTTGTTTGATTTTTTTGACAAGGAAAAAAGGTGGAGCTGCTGATGTTACGGCAGTGATGAGATCGTTGAAAGGGAAATTATGGCCAAGGAAGCCACACGTGTTCGTCGTCGCGAACGTAAAAATATTTCATCGGGTGTTGTGCATATTAATTCAACATTTAATAACACAATGATTACTATTACTGATGCTCAGGGTAATGCAATTGCTTGGTCATCTGCGGGAGCTCAGGGGTTTAAAGGTGCGCGTAAATCGACACCTTTTGCTGCTCAAGTTGCTGCGGAGGATTGTGCAAGAAAAGCGCAAGAGCATGGTATGCGTTCTTTGGAAGTTGAAGTTTGTGGACCTGGATCAGGGCGTGAATCTGCTTTACGTGCATTGCAATCTGTTGGTTTTGTCATTACTTCTATTCGCGATGTAACACCAATTCCTCATAATGGATGTCGTCCGCGGAAAAGGCGGCGTGTTTAATTGGGTGTTGTTTTTTGTTGTCGGAGATTTCTCTGATGTTCACATTGGTCGTTACGATTGAATGGTAACGGAACTAAAGAACGGGAATAAAAATATGATCCAGAAAAACTGGCAGGAACTTATTAAACCCAATAAGGTTGAATCATGTGCACATGATAATCCAAATATTATAAGTGTGATTGCTGAACCTCTTGAGCGTGGTTTTGGTTTAACGTTAGGAAATGCGCTTCGTCGCGTTTTGTTATCTTCGCTTCGTGGTGCTGCTATTACTGCTGTGCAGATTGACGGTGTCTTGCATGAATTTTCATCGATTCCAGGTGTGCGTGAGGATGTTACGGATATTATTCTGAATATAAAAGAAATTGCGCTTCGTATGGAAGAAGAAGGGCCTAAACGTGTCGTCGTTTATAAAGAGGGGCCTGGTGTCGTGAAAGCGGGAGATATCAGTACAGTTGGAGATATGGAAATTCTAAATCCAGATCATGTTATTTGTACTCTTGATGAAGAAGCTGAAATTCGTATGGAATTTATTGTCAACACAGGAAAGGGGTATGTTCCATCTGATCGTAATTGTGTTGATGATGCACGTATAGGGCTTATTCCAATTGATAGTCTTTATTCACCGATCCGTAAGGTATCTTATAAAGTAGAAAATACACGCGAAGGTCAAGTTCTCGATTATGATAAATTAACGCTCACGATTGAAACAAACGGTGCTGTTAATGGTGAGGATGCTGTTGCTTTTGCAGCACGCATTCTTCAGGATCAATTATCGTTATTTATTAACTTTGAAGAGCCACAGAAGGAGCCTGTTGAAGAGGCTGATTCTGAGCTTTCTTTTAATCCTGCACTTCTCAAAAAAGTGGATGAATTAGAACTTTCAGTTCGTTCGGCAAACTGTCTTAAGAATGATAATATTGTTTATATTGGTGATCTGATTCAAAAAACAGAATCTGAAATGCTTCGGACACCGAATTTTGGTCGCAAATCGTTGAATGAGATTAAAGAAGTTTTGGCGTGTATGGGTTTACATCTTGGGATGGAGATTCCTGCGTGGCCGCCTGAAAACATTGATGATCTTGCAAAACGTTATGAAGATCAATATTAAAATTAGAATTTAAGGAGAGGGCTTATGCGCCATAGTAAGTCAGGACGCAAGTTGAACCGTACTGCCAGTCACCGTAAAGCGATGTTTGCAAATATGGCAACTTCGTTGATCGAGCATGAGCAGATTGTGACAACGCTTCCAAAGGCTAAAGAAATTCGTCCTATTGTTGAAAAACTCGTTACTCTTGGTAAGCGTGGTGGTTTGCATGCGCGTCGGCAAGCTATTGCAGCACTTCGTGATGCAGGAAAGGTTGCAAAATTATTTGATACGCTTGCGCCACGTTATGCATCACGCAACGGTGGGTATTTGCGTATTATGAAAGCGGGGTTTCGTACCGGTGATAATGCGCCCATGGCTGTTATAGAATTTGTTGATCGTGATGTTGAAGCGAAGGGTGCTGGGGATCGTGCTCGCATGGAAGCTTCTGAGAATGAAAAGGGAACATCTTCGTAGAGTTTTTTATTCTGTTGGGTTTTTAAAGGCCGCCTTGTCTTGGGCGGTTTTTTTGTGAGCATTTTTAAGTTTGTTTTAGTTGAGAAATAGGTGCAGAGAGAAAATTATAGAATATTGAATTATCTTATTTTTATAATATTTATTGTTCAAATAGGTTGTTTTTATTCTCTATTATGAAATATTAATAGAGGTCCTTAATTTGCGGGGATACGTTTTTTTATTCTATTAATCTTCAACAGAATGTGCTGATTTTATAAGGAGTGGATTATGAGGTATTCTTTTTGGGTGCGGATTTTTTTTGCAATTATGATGCAGATATCATTTGATCATGTATATGCTCATGTTCCTCAAACACAAACAGAAATCACTCTTTCATTTGCTCCTTTAGTTAAAAAGACAGTTCCATCTGTTGTAAATATTTATGCAGCTCGACAAATTAGAGCTCGATCACCTTTTGAAGGCGATCCATTTTTTGAGCAATTTTTTGGTCGTTTTCAAAATAAATTTCCTGTTCGTAAGCAATCGTCATTAGGATCAGGGGTGATTGTTGATGCACGTGGTTTGATCGTTACAAATTACCACGTCATTAAAGATGCAAGCGAAATTAAAGTGGCTTTTTCTGATGGACGGGAGTTTGAGAGTAAGGTCGTGCTCAAAGATGAAGCAACTGATATTGCCATTCTTGAAGTTAAGGAAAAAGATGCTCAATTTCCGGTTCTTTCTTTGGGAAATTCTGATGCTGTTGAAGTTGGTGATCTTGTTCTTGCTATTGGTAATCCTTTTGGTGTTGGTCAAACAGTTACAAGTGGTATTGTTTCAGCGCAAGCGCGTACACGTGTTGGGGTTTCTGATTTTGACTTTTTTATTCAAACAGACGCAGCCATTAATCCAGGGAATTCTGGTGGCGCTTTAATTGATATGAAAGGTCAGTTAATCGGAATTAATACGGCTATTTATTCGCGTTCCGGTGGTTCTGTAGGGATTGGTTTTGCTATTCCAGTTAATCTTGTAAAAGTGATGCTTGATACTGTTAAACGCGGTGGAAAATATTTTGTGCCGCCTTATATTGGGGCTTCTTTTCAAAATGTTACAGCTGATATTGCTGGTGGTTTAGGTTTAGAACGTCCCTATGGTGCTCTGATTATTGAAGTTATCAAAGATAGTCCTGCTGAAAAAGCTGGATTGAAAGTAGGTGATGTTATTTTGAGTGTGCAGGGGGTACGCGTTGACAGTCCAGATAGTCTTGGTTATCGTTTGATGACAGCTGACGTTGAGCATAGTCTTGCTTTGGAATATTTACGAAGTGGAAAAACTTTAAAAACACAAATAACAGTTTCATCGATATCAGAAACTGCATTTTTAAAATCTGAAAAAATTACGGGTGACAGTCCTCTTGCTGGTGCTGAAGTGTTAGATTTGACACCGCAAAATAGTCGACGTTTTCATCTTCCTATATCTGCAAAAGGGGTTGTGATTACCAATCTTGATAAAATGAGCAATGCAGCTGGAATTTTTCAGTCAGGAGATATTCTACGTGTTGTAAATGGCCATAAAATTCAAACAGTTCATCAGTTGAAAAAGGTTCTTATGCAAGGTCGCTCAAATATGTGGCAATTGGAATATGAACGTGATGGTATGTATATTCGCCAATTTATTCGTTGAGGTTTTTTTTGAAGAAAGATTTTTTTACTTCGTCGTTTGATTTTCAAGTTAATAAAAATCAGCCACTTGCAGAAAGAATGCGTCCTTGTTCTCTCAATGATGTTGTGGGACAAAAGCATTTGATTGGAGAGGATGGTTTGCTTTCACGTATGGCGGCAACAGGCTCAATTGGATCGATGATTTTTTGGGGACCTCCAGGGACGGGAAAAACGACTGTTGCACGTTTGTTAGCCCTTGAAACAAATTTCGTGTTTGAACAGGTTTCTGCTATTTTTACAGGAGTTTCTGAACTTAAAAAGATTTTTGAAGTTGCGCAGAGGCGTTTTATATCTGGGGATAAAACACTTCTCTTTGTTGATGAAATTCATCGGTTTAATCGTGCACAGCAGGATAGTTTTCTTTCTGTAATGGAAGAGGGTACTGTGGTACTTATAGGTGCAACAACCGAAAATCCTTCTTTTGAGCTGAATGCTGCCCTTCTTTCGCGTGCACGTGTTTTAACATTTCTTTCTCATGATCATGAAAGTTTGGACATGCTTTTGAGGCGTGCTGAAGAAGTGGAGGGAAAAACTCTTCCCTTGGATAATGATGCCAGAGACGTTTTGATAGAGATGTCTGATGGTGATGCGCGGGTTGCGTTAACATTGGCAGAGGAAGTTTGGTCTATTGCACCATTGGGAGAGATTCTTGATGTTGTTGCTTTGCAAAAAGTTATTCAGCGTCGTGCGCCTATTTATGATAAAGGACGAGATGGGCATTATAATCTCATTTCAGCGTTGCATAAATCCGTTCGTGGATCTGATCCTGATGCTGCGCTTTATTATTTGGCACGTATGTTGGATGCTGGTGAAGATCCTCTCTATATTGGGCGAAGATTGGTTCGTATGGCCGTTGAAGATGTTGGTTTGGCGGATCCTCAAGCTCTTGTCATTTGTAATGCAGCAAAAGATGCCTATGATTATTTAGGATCACCAGAAGGAGAATTGGCCTTGGCGCAAGCATGTCTTTATGTTGCAACTGCGCCAAAGTCAAATGCAGCATATCTTGCGTATAAAGCAGCACTGCGTTGTGCGCGCAAAAATGGCTCTTTACCACCTCCTAAGCATATTCTTAATGCGCCTACGAAATTTATGAAGGAAGAAGGGTATGGAAGTGGTTATTGTTATGACCATGATGAACCAGACGCTTTTTCAGGACAAGAATATTTTCCCGAAAAACTTGGGCGTCAGAGTTATTATAAACCAGTTGAGCGTGGTTTTGAGCGTGAAATTGTGAAACGTCTTGAGTGGTGGCAACAGTTGCGCAAAAAACGTAAAGATCAAAATAAAATTTGAGTTGAAATACGTTTTTTATTGATCTTGGATTTATTATTTTATCTCTTATGTTATTGTATGAGAAATTTAGCTTATATTTTAAACATTTATTGCATTGCTTGTAGAGATTTTTTTTGATATTTTCAAAAGTGCATGTTTTTTCAAATTTAAATATGTCATTCAACTTTTAAGCTGCTGTATTTTTTTTGGTTTTTATTAAATAATATATTGACTTATAATGATGATTGACTGTTTCGTAAGTTGAATGAAAGTTTCAAATACCGTAAATTTCTCTCATCCCAAGTCTGTTATTTGTTGAAGCAATCAAGTTATTCGCTTGCATGTTACAAGCAGGATTAGCGTGTGATAAAAACTGTACAAGAAAAGACTAAAAATCCCTCTTATGAATTGTCTCAAGTGCCGAGAGTTGTTGCAATATTGGAGGATGATAAATAGTGTGATGGTGCCGGCTTGCTCCTTCTATAGAGTAAAGATGGTGGTGCCTAAAGGGTTTTGCAGTATACCACATTCATAGGTGTTGTCACAAAATGAGCTTGGAAGTTTTGAGAGATGTTTCTTAAATCAAGTGCATGAATATGCAACACAATAGCGTTTTGTTCTTCGATGCAATAGGGTATGAGGTTGATTGATGATGCGTTTTTTGTGTGATCAATAGCGGGAGAATTCTTAGTCTCTCAAGTATTTAATCAAAGGGATAAGCAGAAGGGTTGTAGAACATTGTGTTTAAAATTAAATTGTTCCTTTTCTAGAGAGATATAAATATGTTAACTATGCTCCCATAGAGATATTACTTTATTGGAGTTTATTATGTGTCATAAGATAAGCAATGCCAATTCTTTATTGTGATGGTCATGAATGTTTATGGACATAATGTGGAGATAGGAATGGAAATAGTCTGTGAAACTCTAAACTCAAACCTTTAGTTAAATTAAAAGTACAGTGTACACTAAAGTTTTAGGTTATTATGAATTCGGTCAAGGATATAATCGTGGATAAAACAAAAGCTCTCGATGCTGCTCTCTCACAAATTGAACGTTCTTTTGGTAAAGGCTCGATTATGCGTCTTGGGCAAAAAGAGCAAGTTGTTGAAATTGAAACAATTCCAACAGGATCGTTATCCTTGGATATTGCTTTAGGGATTGGTGGATTACCGAAGGGGCGTATTGTTGAGATTTATGGACCAGAAAGTTCTGGGAAAACAACATTGGCTCTCCATGCTATTGCTGAGGCACAGAAAGGTGGTGGGATTTGTGCTTTTATTGATGCAGAGCATGCGCTTGATCCTATTTATGCGCGTAAGCTTGGTGTTGATTTAGAAAACTTGTTCATTTCTCAGCCAGATACCGGTGAACAGGCATTGGAAATTACAGAAACGTTGGTTCGTTCTGGTGCCGTTGATGTGCTTGTTGTGGATTCTGTTGCAGCTTTAACACCGCGAGCAGAAATTGACGGTGAAATGGGTGATGCTTTGCCCGGATTGCAAGCTCGGTTAATGAGTAAAGCGTTACGAAAATTAACCGCAGCAATTTTTCGCTCTAACTGTATGGTTGTTTTTATTAATCAAATTCGCATGAAAATTGGTGTGATGTTTGGTTCTCCTGAAACGACAACGGGTGGAAACGCTTTAAAGTTTTATGCTTCTGTTCGTTTAGATATTCGTCGCATTGGATCCATTAAAGATAGGGATTCAATCGTTGGTAATCAGACGCGCGTTAAAGTGGTGAAAAATAAATTGGCACCTCCATTCAAACAGGTTGAGTTTGATATTATTTATGGTGAAGGTATTTCCAAAGTAGGTGAGTTGATTGATTTGGGTGTCAAGGTTGGTGTTGTGGAAAAATCTGGTGCATGGTTTTCTTATAATTCTCAGCGTTTAGGGCAGGGGCGTGAGAATGCAAAGCAGTTTTTACGTGAACATGTGGAAATAGCTACAGAGATTGAAGCAGCTTTGCGCCAAAATGCTGGTTTGATTGCGATTGAATTGTTAGAAAATGCAGGGTCAGAAAATATAGAAAGTGATGAAGCCATTTGATGGGGCGTTTTTTTCGTCTATAATTTTTTTTCTTTAAGATTTTCCTGTTTTTTTGTTTGAGTTTTTAAATACGCAGTCATTTTTTTCTCAATTTTTTAAAACAAATATTCCATTTTTGATTAAATTGACTCCATGCGTGGCGAAGAGGATTTAATGAGGGGGATTTTTCTTTTATGGTTTTGTGCTGTATTGAGCAGGTGTCAACATGAATAGTGTTAATAATATTCGGTCAACATTTTTGGATTATTTTCATCGTAATGGGCATAAAGTTCTTTCTTCTAGTCCGCTTGTTCCGCGGAATGATCCTACACTTATGTTTACAAATGCAGGGATGGTGCAGTTTAAAAATGTTTTTACTGGACTTGAACAACCTTCTTATACGCAGGCAACAACGGCACAAAAATGTGTTCGTGCGGGTGGAAAGCATAATGATCTTGATAATGTTGGTTATACGGCGCGCCATCATACATTTTTTGAAATGTTGGGTAATTTTTCTTTCGGTGATTATTTCAAAGAAGAAGCCATTTTTTTATCATGGAATCTTTTAACAAAGGAATTTTGCCTGCCAAAAGATAAATTGTTGGTGACAGTTTATCAGAGTGATGATGTTGCTGCTGAACTGTGGCGTAAAATTTCAGGTCTTCCAGATGAAAAAATTGTTCGTATTGCGACGGCTGATAATTTTTGGTCGATGGGAGAAACAGGACCTTGTGGGCCTTGTTCGGAGATTTTTTATGATCATGGTGATGAAATATGGGGCGGTCCTCCTGGAAGTGCTAATGAAGATGGGGATCGCTTTATTGAGATTTGGAATCTTGTTTTTATGCAGTATGAGCAAGTTTCCAAGGAAGAACGTGTTAACTTACCTCACCCTTCTATTGATACAGGCATGGGATTAGAGCGTATTGCTGCTGTTTTACAGGGCGTTCATGATAATTATGACATTGATCTTTTTCGTGCATTAATTGCTGCATCAGAAGAAATTACAGGGATTGAGGCAAAGGGTGATTTTATTGCCAGCCATCGTGTCATTGCTGATCATCTTCGCTCATCTGCATTTTTGATTGCTGATGGTGTGCTTCCTTCTAATGAAGGAAGAGGATATGTTTTACGTCGTATTATGCGTCGTGCTATGCGTCATGCGCATCTTCTTGGTGCTAAAGAGCCCTTAATGTGGCGACTTTTGACTGCTTTAATTCGCGAAATGGGACAAGCTTATCCTGAGTTGACACGTGCTGAATCTTTGATTTCAGAAACTTTAAGGTTAGAAGAAATACGTTTTCGTAAAACGCTTGAACGAGGACTTGGTTTGTTGAACGAAGCAAGTACCGATCTTAAAGAAGGAGACTATTTGAATGGTGAAGTTGCTTTCAAACTTTATGATACCTATGGTTTTCCGCTTGATTTGACGCAAGATGTTCTTCGTCGTCGCGGAATATCTGTTGACGTTGGTGCTTTTGATAAAGCGATGGAACGCCAAAAAGAGGAAGCACGTGCCAATTGGTCTGGTTCTGGAGAAGCTGTAGCAGAGAAAATCTGGTTTTCTGTTCGTGATCAAGTGGGGGCCACAGAGTTTTTAGGTTATGAAACTGAGACAGCGAAAGGTATTCTTACAGCTCTTGTATGTGATGGTAAAATTGTTGATCATATTTCTTCAGATCAGAAAGCTATGCTTGTTGTTAATCAGACACCTTTTTATGGTGAATCTGGTGGGCAAATTGGTGATAGCGGTATCATTTCTGGTGAAAATTTTATTTTTAAGGTGCATGATACCCAAAGAAAGGGTGATGGTGTTTTTATCCATATTGGGGAGGTGAAATCTGGTCAGGCATCGAGGTCTGATTGTGTAGAATTAACGGTTGATATTGTTCGTCGTAAGAAAATTCGCGCGAATCACTCTGCTACTCATTTGTTACACGAAGCTTTACGCCAAACATTGGGGGATCATGTTACTCAAAAGGGTTCTCTTGTATCGCCAGATCGGTTGCGTTTTGATTTTTCCCATCCAAAATCCGTTTCACCAAAAGAGTTGAAAAAAATAGAAGATTTAGCAAATGAGATTATTTTGCAAAATAGTAAAGTAATAACGCGCCTCATGGCTGTAGATGATGCCATTTCTGAAGGAGCCATGGCATTGTTTGGTGAAAAATATGGTGATGAAGTTCGCGTTGTTTCTATGGGGGAGCCACTTGAACAGGAAAGATTAAAAAAGCGTTGGTCAATTGAGCTTTGTGGAGGGACACATGTGGAGCGAACAGGTGATATTGGTTTAATTCATATTGTTTCTGAAAGTTCTGTTTCAGCTGGAGTGCGGCGTATTGAAGCTTTAACAGGCAAAGAAGCACGTCTTTATCTTAGCCGCCAAGATGAACGTATTCATGAAATCGCTGATCTTTTAAAAACTTCTTCTGCTGGTGTGGAAGAACGGGTGCGAATTTTGCTTGATGATCGTCGTAAACTTGAAAAAGAATTGAATGATGTACGCAAGAAAATGATGTTGAGTGGTGGAGTAACAGAAAGGAGCCAAGATGATATTATCATCATCAATGGGTTTTCTTTTACCGGACGCGTTGTTAAAAATATTTTACCACGGGATCTTAAGGCGCTCGTCGATTCTGAGAAAAAACAAATTGGATCTGGAGTGGTTGCTTTTATTAGTGTCTCGGAGGATGGAAAAGGGAGTGCTGTTGTCGGTGTTACGGATGATTTAACGGATAAATTAAATGCTGTAGATCTCGTTCGTATTCTTTCAGCGATGCTTGGTGGTAAAGGTGGAGGTGGCCGTCCTGATATGGCGCAGGCTGGTGGTCCTGAGGGGAACAAAGCTGATGAGGCATTTGCGGCACTAAAAGATTTTCTTGAAAAAAATTAAAGAATGAAATTATTCTGCATAGGTATTTTTCACATTGTTATATTTGGTTGGCATCTATGTATCATGAATATCTGTCTGGTGTATTTCTGAAATGCAGATACAGCGTAATTGGGGAAAATACAATTGTAAAGATAAAGACAGTGTTTGTCTTTATCACCACTTTATCATTTGGCTTTATAGCTTCCAAGCGTTTCAGGAGTCACCTTTTTAAGATAAGATAGATTATGCAGCACTTCATGCTTTACTGTGTATTCTTTTACTAGGAAGACTAGTTATTGTGTTGCTCTTATAGATTTTTTGAAGAAACATCTCTTTTTATGAAAGGAAAAATACAAGATTTATTGCATACGATTATCCTTATAAAGTTATAAGCTATCATTATTCTATTAGTTTTCAAATGAATAAAATCTCTTTTCTTGAAAAGGCTTATAAAAGAGTTGTTGTATCTTAGAGCTATTGTGTTGTTTTTATTTTGCTTGTTATGTACAAGAAAACAGTTTTTTGGTTTATTATTAAAAGGTTTGGAAAAGAATATTCTCCTATCTTTATAAATCTTTATTTCAAGTTATAAAGTAATGAATTATCAATATAAATCAAATGAATATCACATAAATCTAAAGATTTAGATTAACATCTAATTTATTTATGATAAAATTGCTTTAATATATTGAATTATAATGATAATTTATCGTTTTATCTTTTGAATAAGAGCTACGAATATTCGTAGGGTTTTATTATTTCAAATTCTGTGTATGTTAAATTAATCAAAACCACTCACGAATGTCGTTGTGAAATGGGCTTAAGAGCATTGAGAAATGTTTCTTAAAAAAAGTTATATGAATGTGCAAAACAATGATGTTCTGTTCTTTATGAGAGGACTATAAAGAAAGTGATAAACAAAAGTGCAACGCAATACATAATATTCATTATTTAAAAGATATTACTTTAGTTCGTTTTGAAATTCGTAAAGCTGAGTGAAAGGAAGACGGTAAAACTGGAAATTGTTTTTACCTTTACATCTTTACATTTTCCCTAAATGAGAATGTATACTCGTCAGTATGCACAGATATAGGAAAATATTTTTGTTCTAATCTAGTAAAATTGCAATAGCAGAGAAAAGACTAAACTGTTTTAATATTTTTCTTAAATACCTAAAATGGATTGTGGCATTTTTAGAAATCTTTTTACTTGTATCATATATAAGAACTCTTATTGTATTGAAGAGGCATTTTTTGCATAAGATCTATGAAGAGTATCGTTTTTATGAAGCTATGGCTTCATGTAAGGGAATAACATTTTCTCCTTCTCTTTCTGGTGGTTTGATTGTTAAACCACTTGCCTTTAAAAAATTAGAGAAACGTCCCCCTTTATCGATCAATTCTTGAAAGTTTCCTTTTTCCATTAAGTGACCATGATCCAGAAAGAGTATCACATCAGCATTGCGTACTGTTGAGAGGCGATGTGCTATAATAAAAGTAGTACGGTTATGGCTTATGCAATCGAGAGCATCTTTGACACGTGCTTCTGTTTCAACATCAAGAGCGCTTGTTGCTTCATCTAGAATGAGAATAGGGGCATTTTTTAAAACAGCGCGTGCAATTGCTAGTCGCTGTTTTTCTCCACCGGATAATTGAGATCCTCGTTCGCCCACCATTGTGTTATAACAATCAGCTTTTTTTAGAATAAAATCGTGAGCTTCTGCTATTTTTGCTGCTTCATAAAGTTCTTCATTCGTTGCGCTCGCTTTTCCTATTGAAATATTGTCATGAATAGTACGGTTAAAAAGACCCGAGTCTTGAAATACTGTTGCTAGAGATTTGCGTAAAGATTCGCGATTGATTGAGCATATATTTATTCCATCAATGGAGATATGCCCAAGGGTAGGGTCGTATACGCGCTGTAACAGATTGATCAATGTTGTTTTTCCAGCTCCTGTTGGTCCTACAATTGCAACAGTTTGTCCTGCTTTAACCTCAAAGGAAATATCAAAAACACCTTGAGAAGAATTTGGGAATTGATAGGTCACGTGATGAAATTGTATGGCGCCTTTAACATTTTGGAGGGAAGGAAGATTTTGCGGTTCGTTAATATGAAAGGTTGAGTCTTCCATTTCAAAAAATTCTTGCAGTTTTGCTTGTGAGGATATTGCACAATTAATAAAATTGCTCATTTGGTCTAGGCGGCTAATCATGAGTTGTGCAAATCCAACAAAAGCAACGACTTCACCTACTCGTAATTGATCTTTTGCAACAAAAAAAGCTCCAAGGAGAAGAACACAAACGATTGAAATTGTTGAAGCCATTCGATTTAAGCCACTGGCGAGCGCCCACCAATTGAGAACAGGATTTTGTGCTTTAAGCAGAGCATTTGTATGTTGATGTAGTGTAGAAGCTTCTTCTTTTATTCGGTTATAACTTTGTACAATGGAAACATTAGAGATTGAATCACTGACATGTTTAAAAAGGTTATGATGATAGCATTCTACAGCGGCTTGTCCGTCTTTTGTTTTTCGCATCACTAAACGTGCAATTAATACATAGGTGATGGCAAGCACAACCAAGACTATTGAAAGACGCCAATTCATATTAAACGCTATGGGGATGAGAACCAATAAGGCGACAAGCGTTGAGAGATGTTGGCGCATAAAATCAAGCCATATGGTTGACATGGAATCTATTGCGCGCAAAAGTGTATGGAGTGCGTTGGAAGTTCCACGTTGTTGATGCCAAATTAAAGGCATAGCAATGATACGTTCGAAAGATTCCGTTAAAACCGTTAAGCGGCGTCTATGGGCTAAGCGGTCAGCACCGCGAGCAACAAGGACATAAGCAATAATATGTGAAAGTCCAAAACAAACCCAAATGGTAAGAGTAGGAATGATAGCTGATTTTTCTGAAATAGAATCAATAACACGTCCGAATAAAATAGGTTCTGCAATAGTGATAATAGCTAACATAACATTAGCGGTACAGATTAAAAGGGATGCATTTTTTTCTCTATTTAGGTAAGTGAGAACACGTGCATAGGTTTTAAATAAGGACACGGTTAATTATCTCCATTCGCTATTAAGCGTAAAGGCTGTTGTTTTTTACAACGCTTAGTTTTTAGCTAATAAAATTTGGACGTTAAGAAAAGGCAATTTTGGATACTAACTGTAATATGGTGTGATAAAACCAACTAAAATATGAATTTTTGTGTTTATAAAGGCGCAAAAATAGATCAATAAAATTATCAGGTAAGGGAATTTTCATGGCAGGCATAGAAATAAAAAAAGTTGAGGCAGATGAAAATGGAATGCGCTTAGATCGCTGGTTTAAAGTGCATTATCCAGGACTTGGTTTTGGAGCTTTGCAAAAATTGTTGCGTTCTGGTCAGATACGGGTTGATAGTGGACGTGTTAAAGCCGATACGCGTCTTTGTATAGGACAGGCTGTTCGTATTCCACCTCTCCCTATTAATGACAAGGAAAGTCTTTCAATAACGGATAAAACACTTCGTGGGCAGGATGATGGGACCGTTTTGAAAAAAATGCTGCTTTATGAAGATCCAAAGGTATTTGTTTTTAATAAACCAGCTGGGTTGGCTGTACAAGGAGGCTCTGGTTTAACTCGTCATATGGATAGTATGCTTGAGGTATGGCGCAATAAAAAAGGTGAAAAGCCGCGTTTGGTTCATCGTCTTGATCGTGAGACGTCGGGTGTGCTTATTGTTGCGCGATCAAGGGGAGCTGCTCAGTTCTTAACTGCTGCTTTTAGAGCGCGAGAAACAAAAAAGACTTATTGGGCGTTGGTTCGGGGTGTGCCTAAAAAAAAGCAAGACAAAATTTCAACGTGGATGGTTAAGGAAATGACTGCACAAGGTGACAAAATGCGTGTTTGTGAACATGGGGAGCCAGATTCACATCATGCGGTTTCCTACTATCGCGTTTTAGATACGCGAGGGCGGGCTCTTTCGTGGCTTGAAATGGAACCCTATACAGGGAGAACACATCAGCTTCGTGTGCATGCAGCCCATATGGATCATCCTATCATTGGCGATACAAAGTATTTTTTTTCTGATAGTAATTGGACATTACCAGGAGGAATTCAAAATCGTCTTCATCTTCATGCACGTCGTATTCGTATTCCGCATCCTTCAGGAGGAATATTGGACATTGTTGCACCTTTACCACCTCATATGGTCCAAAGTTTTAATCTTTTATCTTTTAATGAGAGTGATGCTGAAACCGACTAAACAAACTTCATTTGTTCTTTTTGATTGATACAAATTTTGTCTATAAATTTGATAAGATGAATAGGGCATCTATTTGAAGAAAGTTTTTGATAAGTCAATCGCTATGAGAAAATTGTGTTTTTGAGTGATGAAATTTTCGAATATCATGGCTTTCTTTCTACAGTTCTTTATCCATAATTGATTGTATTGTTATTTTTGGATATGGTGTATCATTTAATAATCTGAGTTTATGAAGCAGATTCTTTGAATTATCTATAGAGGTCATATATTGGGAAGGCGTGTCTGTTGAGGGAGATGAGTTAGATAAAATCTGAAAGATATTTACTAAAATAGAGAAAGCGATTTTAGTTTTTTTATGGGGAATAATGGAGGCATTTTATAGTAATGCTGAGGAAAAGTAGCCTCTCAAAAATTCCTGTTGTCAAGGAAGTTTGTTTTATTATCAATGTGGTTTGATATGCTTATAGTATAGATTTATGCTTTGTATCTTTGCTTACACAATGAAGCTTTCTTAGCAAAGTTCTCCTTTCAATGAGCAATTATTTTTCTACTTACTTAGTTTATCCAAAAGACTATCGTTCATAAAAGAAGAAATAAGTTTTTAGTATCTTAATGCTGCATTGAAGTGAACTCATCACATTGAAAAAATATCTAGACAAAAAATTGGAGATAAAACGTCAGGCGCGTTTTATTGCTCTAGGGAGGGCTTGAACACTTTTGTTTTTTCTAGTGAACAAAAACAGATATTTATTATGGAAACATTCAAAGGGGGGATAAGTTGAAATGAGGAGTGACTGATGGGATCATTATTGATTGACGTTAATAACGTCTCAAAAATATATCGCAACATTGACAGAGGAATTGGTTTTAAAAACAAGGTCTTTTCTCTCTTCAAGCCGGTTTATACAAATCATCATGTGTTAAAAGATATGAGTTTTACCCTCTTTTCAGGGCAATCGTTAGCAATTCTTGGCCCTAACGGAGCGGGTAAATCGACACTGATTAAAATACTTTCTGGTATACAATACGCTGATGAGGGGTGTGTTAAAGTCCTTGGTGTTGATCCTTATAAAGCGAAGAAAAATCTGTTCAAGTCTTTGGGTGTGGTCTTTGGTCACAAGAATTGTTTATGGTGGGATTTGCCCTTACGCTACAGTTTGGATATGGTTCAACCATTATATGGTCTTGAACGCGCCTCTTTTACCCGTGATCTTAAAGAGATCGCTGAGTTGCTGGGTCTTGAGCATATTATGGATAAGCCAGTGCGGATGCTTAGTCTGGGTGAGAGAGTGAAAAGTGAATTGGCATTTAATCTCTCCTTTAAACCTAAACTGTTGTTTCTCGATGAGCCAAGTATTGGTCTTGATATTACATCTAAGCATGAAATCAGGGAGCTTCTTAAAAAACTGAAAAAGGAGCGTGGCACTGGGTATATCATCACAAGTCATGATATGGGAGATATTGATGGATACGTCGATGATATTATTCTTTTGCATAAAGGAAAGAAACAGTTTCATGGTAATCTTCATGCGCTTAAAAGTGTCATTCCTTCTTTGGTGAGAATGACACTTTTTTGTGAACATATGGCTGCACCTTCAGCTGTTGTAGAAAAAATTGATGAGATTGCGTTGAAATTATCTACTCCTTTAAAAGATAAGCACTTTAACGCTGAAGAATGCTCGCTGGAGGTTTCGCTGCCCCGTGAGGATTTTGTGCGTTTTGTACGCGAAATTACAACCGAATTGAACTGTACGTTCTCTGTATCCACTCCCTCGCTTGAAGAGATGCTCCGTGTTAAATTTAAAGAATTTATCTAACCACTGCTTTGGTATGTTTCTTTTTGCCAAGAATGGATTACTCACTGTTCTAAGTGATAGAGCTATGTTTTTTACCGATATTATCATTGGGACACTTTCGCCATTTGTTATTCAATTTCTATTATGGAATGCACTTTTCTCTGATACGGGCAACACCATCAATGGCTTTAGCTTTTATGATATGATGTATTATTATGCTTTTGCTTTAGTCCTAGGTCGCTTAAATAATGGTTATAATGTGATTAAGTTTTTCTCTCATCATGTTAAAGAAGGTCAATTAGAAGTATATCTTACAAAGCCCTTTAGTTATATGACACAAATGCTTTTTACTTTTTTAGGGGAGAGTGTATTATATAGCATCCCGTTATTGGCTTTTTTTGTTGTTAAGCTTGTTTTATCCTATGAAAATATTCTGGGATTGGTCATCGCTTTTCTGTTCTTTTTTCTGGTTGTTATTCTATCACAATTGCTTTGTTTTTTACTCTCTTTTGGAATTGCCTTATTAAGCTTTTGGGTGATTGAGTACAATATATTACTCTCTTTCAGTATTCTCAGTTCAACGCTTCTTGGGGGTGTTCTTTTACCACCATCTTTTTGGCCGGTGTGGCTTATTCCGCTTATGCAATTTAATCCCTATCGTTTCATGATATCAGCTCCTGCCGAGTTTTTCGCGACGCAAAATTTAGCGTTGTTTCAGCAGTTTATTTTCGGAAGTTTTACTTCTATTTTGTGTTTTTTATTCTTAATTTATATTGCTTGGAATAAAGGGATGAAAGCATATAATGGAGCAGGTGGTTGAGATGAAAATAATCCTTCATTTTATCATTTTGAATATCCGCCGACAGATTGTTTATGGTAAGAATTTGGCTGGGGAGTTTATTCTTTCTCTATGCTATTATTTTATTCAATTCATATTTATTGATAGAATATCTTCTTTTTCAGGAAAGATCGGTAACTATAGCAGAGATGAAATCCATTTTATCTTTGTTGTCTTTGTTCTACTTGGAATATTTTTGAATATTTTTACTAATTCTATTGAAACGTTTTTTGAAAAAGTAGCGGATGGTAAAATTGAACCATACTTGATAAAGCCTGTTTCAAGCTGGTTGTTGATGTTGTTTGGTTGGTGTAAATCTCTTAATTTGATCAAGCTCTTTGTTCTTTATGTTAGTGCCTATTTATTTGTATCATTACCGGATATTTCTGATCTTAAGCTCAGATGGATCTCTTTTGTTGTTGCAATATTTTGTGTTTTTATTGTCAATATTTGTTTTTTTCTGATGTTCAATTTTATAACATTTATTATTAGCCGTAAGATGCCTGTCGAATATTTTCATGAAATGATTTACGAGCTTTCATTTGTACCAATAGGAATTTATCCTTTAAGCATCGTAAAATGGCTTTTGTTTATGCTTCCTATGGCTTTTTCTGCTTCCTTGCCTGTGTCATTGTTGCTTGGTAAAGGCGAATGGAATATTGGATATCTTCTGTTGAGCGCTTTTCTTTCCATGGTCATGACTTTCATAAGTTATAAGAAAACAATGCGTAAATTTAATGGATTAGGGGGATGAGATGAAAGTCAGCATGATTATAAAAATAAAAAATTGAGTGAAAATTCTATCGTACTGTAAAATATCGTTATTTATGCTGGCGGTATAGGGTATGTAAAATTTACACATGAGGATTTTTATTAGACATATTCATGCATAAAATCGGTTGTATTTCTATAGCTATGAGCAAAGAATTTACAACAGAAATCATAGAGTTAAATTTCTTGGTTTTAGATCAGTTTTAGTTTGAGTTTGGATGGCTGCTTGATGACACAAGCCAATTGTAAGATGGTATACAATATTAGTAGTGCTTTTTCCTCCGAGCAAAATTTACTTTTGTTGCGTTTATAGTGCTAAAAAACTGTCAAAGATGGGTAATTTTTAGATGTGTAGAATGTGGTTATTCGTGCGGATTTTGTTGGTGCATTCAATATATTATTACGTGGATGAGTTTTTGCTTAAACAATAAGAAAATTGACAGAATAAAGCTTTTAAGTTGCCTGATAGAAAGCTAAGAGCTGCGCTAAACAACATAATAGCAATTATCAAGAAAACAATCACATAGAGATTTTTCAGCATGCTGAGCAGTCAAAGTTCAGTTAATAATTGCTTGGAAATAAAAGGATTCACCAATCCAAGCAGGCAAAAACGATGGCAACGCAACTGAGCTCAATAACATAATTAAATATATTTCTTTGTTGCACTTATAAACCAATAAAATTATACTTAATTTTATTATGAATTTCTTATTTCATGTTATGATTTTATTTAATAGAAAGATAATTATTATGTAATATTTTTATTATTATTATAAACATTATTATTTAATTGAAAATATACAATTTAAATATATACAATATAAACATAATATATTTATATTATTTTAAATAGGTTATTTTAAAAAGTAATTAAATAATATATTATTTTGTAAAAAAATATTTTCTATTTTTTAATTATTAATAAGATCATTTTTCAATTTTTCTTAACAAGGATAAGAGAAAAATGAAGTTTTACATCCTCTTTTACAATAAATAAAAATGATACTTTAATCTTGTGTTACTCTTTAAGCTTAGAGCTATACAGATGTTATTTCTTATCATTAATAAAACTAATGTGATTGATGGCGTAGAGATTACAAAGGGCTAAATTTTTTTCATGTAATTCATATCTTTTACAAGACTTTAAAAATAACACAGAAAAAATGAGAGAGGAAGGAATAGTGAACAAGAGTGATAAGCTTTTTCATTTTCTAGTGTTATGATTACTTTTGTATTTTACGGTTCATTCATTGTATATATGATCAATTCCAAAATTTTTATTTTAAGCTTATAGTGAATCTATATTTTTTTCTGTTATTGAAGTGTTGTAGTGATTGAGATTAAAATATCACAATAGTGAACACTCTGATTTAATAGAGAAGATTGTTTGCTAGCAAATAATCTATCCATATCAACGTTATTTAAATTTTTTTCAAAATATATATCTACGCTAATTTTCGTGATTGATATCTTTTCTAAGATGAAAAGGGGCATGAGCTGATTTGAATATCGATAAATTTTTCGTATCAACTCAAAAAATATACGATCATATAATTTTATGGCTATTCTAGATTATCATTTTGATAAACTGAAGAAGTATAACGATTAGCATTACAAAGGTTTGTGCAAAAATGCTTTTATTGGACATTATTAAATTTTTTATGATTTATATTTTAATCATTTTATCTTGGTTAGAAAGAAGGTGGACTCATTTTTATTTCTCTATTTTATCTTAAAATCGTGGAATTATATTAATGTTAGAAAGTTATAATTGTGGAAGACAATGAACTTTATTAAAATTATTCCATGTTCTGGTAGAAACGCATGGCTGTGAAAACGTTGAAATGTGTAATAGCTTATGGTATTAGATTTAGCGCATTCACCAAAGTTATCCCTTATCTTATCTAATTTAGCTTTTTCAATCAAAGAGTTAAGCTGGTTCTTACGCTAATTGTAGCTGGGGCAAATATTTTTTCTCAATCTATACTAAAGAAAAATATTTATTTTAATATATTATACAAAAAAATAAAAACATTGCATGTAACTAAAAAAACAACATATTGATATTTTTTATATTATAAAATCATAATAATAGTTATGACAATAAAGCTAAATTTATAATAAAAACAATAAAATAACTTTTTTTAATATATTTTTATCTTTAAATTACTCAATGTAAATTACAAATAAAATAATTGACAATCCTTAAATAAACATGTAACGGATATATTGTAGGTGTAATATAATATAAAAATAACAATTAAAATAAAATTATTAATTGAATTTTGTATTATATTTTTATTATAAGAAGATAAATATACTTTATATATAGATAACGGAATGTTTTCTATTTAGAGGGGGCGGTAAAGAAAATTTATTTTACTAAATATTGTAATTAGGTGGTTATGATGAAAATATTCAAGTATTGTATAGTATGTTTTGTTGCAGTAGCGATTTTCTTTTCACAGATTTTAAGAGCCAATGCTGATTCTTTAAATGGTAGATTTCAAAATGCTGGTTTTATTTCTGTAATGACACAGGAAAATAGAGTTATTAAAGCTGTTGATATGGTTATTAGCCAGTTTGGAGGACAAGGGGGTGAGAAAAATGTCCAAAAAGTCGCGGGTTTAATGGGGATGGAGACAGCGATTTTTGCTTTAATCGCATATTTTGTATATTTCTTTACTAGAAAGCCGCCGAGTCCTAACAGAGAGACAGGTGGAAGAACATTCGATGCTTTTGCTCATAGTTCATGGGCTTTGAATTAAAAGATATTATCCTTGATAAACTTTGAATTATTCTGTTATTGAATGTTTATATTAAATAAACCGTGTTATTTAATCACGGTTTATTTATTTTTTACTCTTAATGACATTGATAAGTTTATCTTTTTATATCATCAAGATATTGTTTTGTGGATGCCAGTATATGGCGCATTAAATTCAGCTAATCAGTTGCTTTTTAAATTTACTTAAATTTTTTCCTCTTCAAAATACGCGTTTGAGCTAAGTTTGTGGTTGATATTTTTTTATGATGAAAACGCGAATGCATTAATTGAGATATCCATAAACTTTGTATATCAACTCAAAAAATACAAGGTCACACAATCTTACGACTATTTGTGGGTTTTATGTTGATGAACTGAATAAGTATAGCGATGCGTCTTACAAATATTTGCAAAAATGCTTTTATTGGAATCTTTTAATCTCTTTGTGGTTTACAATTCATTTTATCATTTTATCTTAAGCAAAGAGAATGTGGATTCATTTCTATTTCTCTATTTTATCTGAGAAGGGTGGAGTTATACGAATGTCAAAAAAAGTCATGATCGTGGAAGATAATGAGCTTAATATGAAGTTGTTTCGCGATCTTGTAGAAGCGAGTGGTTATGAAACCGTTGAAACGCGTAATGGTCTTATGGCATTAGATTTGGCGCGTTCATCAATGCCATCTCTTATCCTTGTGGATATCCAGTTGCCAGAGGTCTCTGGAATAGATGTTATTAAACAATTAAAAGAAGATGAAGAACTTCGATCAATCCCCGTTGTTGCTGTAACAGCTTTTGCTATGAAAGGCGATGAGGAGCGAATTCGTGCCAGTGGGTGTGAAGAATATATGTCAAAGCCTATTTCTGTCCCTCATTTTATCACAATGGTAAAGCATTTCTTGGACTAAAGCTTGTTAAGTAATGATAGCAAAAATATTGAAAAGCTTATAAGATTGCTAAAGTCGTCGCGTAAATATTTTTGTGCTTTAGCACGTCGATATATTACAAGTTAGTAAAACAGATTTAAAAAATTGAAACTGAAGTTTTGAATTTTTTCGGTCTATTTTTTTTGCCTTTTATCTTAAGAGAAGAGGTTGTTTTGCATTCTTGTTTTTTCTAATCGGTATAGATTTGTTCCTACATTCATCTAAAAGTCTGTTTTAGCAGTTTAAAAAAGCCCCGTTTTTGTCCGAGGCTTTATGCATTGCAAAAATTGAAATTAACGCTTTGAGAATTGGAAAGAACGACGTGCTTTTGCTTTACCGTATTTTTTACGTTCAACAACACGACTATCACGGGTAAGAAACCCACCTTTTTTCAAGATTGAGCGAAGTTCTGGTTCGTAATAGGTTAAAGCTTTGGAAATGCCATGGCGTACTGCGCCGGCTTGTCCAGAAAGACCACCGCCTGCAACGGTTGCAATAATATCAAATTGGGTATCCCTATTTGTTGCAACAATTGGTTGACGAAGAATCATTCTAAGAACAGGACGAGCAAAATATTTGTCAAATTCCTTATTGTTGATCGTGATTTTTCCAGAACCTGGTTTAATCCATACACGCGCAACAGCGTCTTTACGCTTTCCTGTTGCGTAAGCACGTCCTTGTGAATCAAGCTTCTGCATGTGAACAGGAACAACATTTTCATGTGTTTCTGTAATACTTGTTACTATGCTAAGCTCAGAAAGAGAATTAATTTCAGCCATAATCAAGCAATCCTTTTGTTTTTGCGGTTTAAAGCACCAACGTCAAGAGATTCAGGCTGTTGTGCTTCATGTGGATGTTGGCTTCCAGCGTAAACACGTAGATTCTTCAATTGACGGCGACCAAGGGGCCCTCGAGGAATCATACGCTCTACCGCTTTTTCAATAACGCGTTCGGGAAAACGCCCCTCAAGAAGTTGACGTGCTGTACGTTGTTTGATTCCACCAATATAGCCGGTATGCCAATAATATTTTTTATCCGTATATTTTTTGCCAGTGAGAGCTATTTTATCTGCATTAATGACAATAACGTTGTCACCATCATCAACATGTGGAGTAAATGTAGCTTTATGTTTGCCACGTAAGCGGTTAGCAACAAATGTGGCAAGACGACCTAAAACAAGGTTTTCTGCGTCAATAATAACCCATTTTTTCACCACTTCAGTTGGCTTTTGTGAAAAAGTTGCCATAGAAGTATCCTTTATTCGAACCCTTTTAATATAAGGGAATTTTTACTGTTTTGCGTTGAAAATTGTTACCATAGCGAAATATTTAACGCATACTACTTACTCTGATATAATGTCTTTTGATTGACGTCAAGAGAAAATAAAAACTTTATAAAACAATATGTTACAAGAAAGGTATTATAATACCCCATTAAAAGAAGTTTGTAGACCATTTAAACTTAAAATGAATGTTGCAAAAGACTATTTTATCTTTAACGCATGATTGTATTTTATCGTTCTTCATTATAAAATAAGAAATAATGCAGTGGTCTCGTTATTTTCTCAATGTTGAATCTTCTGCTTGTGGTCAAGCTTGGTTAGATGCCCTTGATGTTCAAGGGATAAATAACGCGCGCGCTATTTCTCAAAAATTTGGCTTTCCAGATCAGTTAGCTCGAGTACTTTCAGCAAGAGATGTGGATGAAGCTGAGGCTGTTGCTTTTATTAATCCAACATTACGTACGCTTATGCCTGATCCAGAAAGTTTTAGGGATATGCAATGCGCTGCAGAGCGCATTGTTAAGGCTCTTCTCAATCAAGAACAGGTTGCTGTGTTTGGTGATTATGATGTTGATGGTGCTTGTTCATCGGCACTCATAGCACGTTTTTTTCGTTATTTTGGTATTGAAGTCAAAATTTATATTCCTGATCGTATTGTTGAAGGTTATGGTCCGAATGAACAAGCAATGAGGATGCTTGTGCAAGAAGGCGCTCGGTTAATCATCACTGTTGATTGTGGTGCAAACAGTCCTGATGCCGTAAAAGCAGCGAGGCTTGCTGGTGCTGATGTTGTGATTTTAGATCATCATCAAATGTCAGAGATTCATCAAGAAGCTGTTGCTCTTGTCAATCCTAATCGTCCTGATGATTTTTCTAAACAGGGGCATTTATGTGCAGCTGGCGTTGTTTTTGTTACGTTAGCTTGGGTTCATCATTTGCTGCGGAAAAAACAATTCCAAGGACCGCTGCCTGATCTTTTAAGTATGCTTGATCTTGTTGCATTGGCAACCATATGTGATGTCGTTCCATTACAGGGGGTTAACCGTGCTTTTGTGTTAAAAGGGCTTCAAGTTGCTCGTTCTATGCATAATCTAGGAATAACAGCTTTAACAAAGGTTGCACGAATAGGGGAGCCGCTTAATAGTTTTCATTTAGGCTTTTTATTAGGTCCTAGAATTAATGCAGGAGGGCGCATTGGTGATCAAGCTTTGGGAGCACGTTTGCTTAGCTGTGAGAATAAAGATGAAGCGGACAGAATAGCAGAACAATTAGATCGGCTTAATCAAGAACGCCAAGAAATGGAGAACATTCAATTAGCACAAGCGGAATCTTATATTACTTCTCTTTATCAAGATCAAGAAATACCATTGTCGCTTGTAATTTCTCATAAAGAATGGCATCCGGGAATTATTGGTATTCTTGCTTCCCGTCTCAAAGAGCGTTTTTTTTGTCCTGTTTTTGCTATTGCTTTGAAAGAAGATGGAAATGGCGTAGGGTCGGGACGCTCAATTAATGGTATAGATTTAGGAGCACTCGTTCGTGAAGCTGTTATATTAAATTTATTAGAAAAAGGAGGGGGACATAGTATGGCAGCAGGAATTACAATTCAATCAACAAAAATTGAAATTTTTCGAAAATGGCTAGAAGAAAAAGTTTCTTTAATGGTTTCACAGTTGCGTGCAAAAAAATCTCTTAGTATAGATGGTTCTCTTTCTGCTTCTGGTGTTAATGAAGCGCTGTTTGAATTGCTTGAAAAAGCAGGGCCATTTGGGGCAGGGAATGCAACACCTGTTTTTGTTCTTCCCTCTCATCGACTGGTGAATCTATCTGAAGTTGGTAAAGGACATCTTCGCCTCATTGTATCTAATGTTGAAGGAAAAAAACTACAAGGAATAGCTTTTCGTGCTGTAGGGACATCGCTAGGTGATTTTCTTTTTGAAAATATTGGTGAAATGATTCATTTAGCTGGTCATCTTAGTTTGAATTATTGGAATGGAACGATCAATCCGCAACTGCGCGTGATTGACGCAGCTGCAGTGGTTTGAAAGGGATATTTTTTATATTAGATGTCTAGATTAGAAGCAAAAGTAGAGTTTTCTTGTATGAAACGAAATCGTGCTTCTGGTTTTGTTCCCATGAGACTTTCTACAGTCTTTTTTGTTTCTTGCATTTCCACGGCATCAATAGAAACACGAAGCAATGTACGTTTTTGAGGATGCATAGTCGTTTCTTTAAGTTGTTCTGCGCGCATTTCACCCAGCCCTTTAAAACGCCCGATTTCGATTTTAGCTTTTCCAGTAAATTCAGTTTTGAGCAATTCATCCTTATGAATGTCGTCACGAGCATAAGCAACTTTTCCTCCTTGCGATATTCTATAAAGGGGAGGGACGGCAAGATATAAATGTCCCTGATGAATAAGGTCAGGCATTTCTTGAAAGAAGAAGGTAATGAGCAGTGACGCAATATGAGCACCATCAACATCAGCATCTGTCATGATGATAATACGTTCATATCTGAGATCTTTTTCACGATACTTGGAGCGTGTTCCACATCCAAGAGCAAGGATAAGATCGCTAATTGTTTGGCTTGAGTTCATTTTTTCATGTGCAGCACTGGCGACATTTAAGATTTTACCACGAAGAGGTAAAATTGCTTGGTTTGCTCTATTTCTTGCTTGTTTAGCAGATCCTCCTGCAGAATCCCCTTCAACAATGAATAGTTCAGCACCCAAAGCATGGTTCTGGCTACAATCTGCAAGTTTACCGGGCAGACGTAATTTACGGACAGCAGTTTTTCGACTTATTTCTCTATCTTGGCGTCGTCTAACACGTTCTTCAGCACGTTCGATAACCCAATCGAGAAGTTTTGTTGCTTCTTGTGGGGAATTTGCTAACCAATGATCAAAAGGATCGCGGATTGCATTCTCAACGATACGCTGTGCTTCAATGGTTGCTAATCGATCTTTTGTTTGTCCAACAAATTCAGGGTTACTGATAAAGACTGAAAGTATTGCGGCTGTTGAAATCATAATATCGTCAGACGTAATAATCGTTGCGCGCTTGTTTCCTATTAACTCAGCGTAGGATTTCAATCCACGCAAAAGAGCTTGACGTAATCCTATTTCATGTGTTCCGCCTTCTCCTGTAGGAATCGTATTGCAGTAAGATTGCACACAAGAATCACCACCATGCCAAGCGATAGCCCACTCAACGGAGCCATGGCCATTATTGTGTTGTGTTTTGCCAGAAAAAATTTCTGACGTTACTCGATATTCATCTTTTAGTGACGAAAGTAAATAGTCTTTAAGCCCATCGGGAAAATGAAAAACAGCTTTTTCAGGAATATTTTTTGCGCCTTCAAGTATGACGGGATCACAAGACCAGCGAATTTTTACGCCACCAAAAAGATAGGCTTTGGAGCATGTCATCTTATAGATTTTTTCTGGATCAAAAGTTGCTTTTTCACCAAAAATTTCATGATCAGGATGAAAACGAACGCGCGTACCACGACGATTATAAACATCTCCCAGATCTTCCAATCCAGATTGAGGAATACCGCGTGAGAAACGTTGGCGGTACAGTTTTCGTTCTCGTGCAACTTCAACTTCCATATCATCAGAAAGAGCATTGACGACAGAAATTCCTACTCCATGAAGTCCACCAGCAGTTTGATAAGCTTTTCCATCAAATTTTCCGCCTGAGTGGAGTTGTGTCATAATAACTTCAAGAGTAGATTTCTCGGGCATTTGAGGATGATTTTCGACAGGAATACCGCGTCCATTATCTGTAACGGTTATATAACCGTTCCTATCTAATGAGACCTCAATAGAATCTGCGTAACCCGCAACAGCTTCATCCATCGCGTTATCAATAATTTCGGCAAATAAATGATGAAGCGCTTTACTGTCTGTTCCACCAATATACATTCCAGGGCGTAAACGTACGGGCTCTAACCCCTCAAGAACTCGAATAGAGAGAGCATTATAGTCATCTTCTTGCGTATCTTTTGCACTTTTTCTTGAAATCATCGCGTTTGATTTCATTGGAGACTGCAGAGTGTTTTCTTTTGTATTTACCCGAGATTGGGCTTTATTTAAAACACTAAAAAGATCCTTTTTGTTATCGCTCATAGCGTTTAACTATCCACCTCATAAAATATTTCATTAAAATAAATTTTATGCCTGTTTTTTATTTAAAAATCAATGCACTTAGGAAACATCGATTGTTGGACCAAAAATTTTTTCAAAAGCGTGTTTGAGAGCAATATCAATATCATGCATTGCTACAGAGTACCCTAGATCAAGAAAGCTTGTTACACCGTGGTTTGTAATTCCACAAGGAACAATTCCTGAATAATGGGCTAAATTAGGATTAACATTGATAGAAACTCCATGAAAACTTATCCATTTGCGCACTCGAATGCCAATAGCTGCAATTTTATTTTCAGAAGAAAGATCATTTTGTTTTGATGGGCAATGAGGCTGTTTAATCCAGACACCAACGCGATCTTCTCGTCGTTCGCCTTTAATATTAAAATTTGCAAGCATCTGTATGATCCATTCTTCTAATGCACTAATGAAAGCACGAATGTCTTGTTTTCGGCGTTTAAGATCAAGCATGATATAAGCAATACGCTGTCCTGGACCGTGATATGTAAATTCACCTCCACGTCCTGCTTCATAAACAGGGAATAAATTAGGTGCCAAAAGATCTTTTTTATTTGCACTCGTTCCCGCTGTATAAAGGGAAGGGTGTTCAAGAAGCCAAACTTGTTCATGCGCGGTTTTTGCAAGAATTTTTTCTACACGTTCTTGCATATAACGCAGAGCTTCAGGATACTCAATCAGATGATCGCTTATTTTCCATTCGACGGGTGGATTTTCTAGAATTGCATTAAAATGATGTGATAAGTGATTACGATCTGTATGTTTCAATTCACATGTCATGGGTAATATTTATCTTGATGTTTGAGTTTATTTTGTAATCAATAAAAGTGGTTACAGAGTAAGGTATAGAATTGTTGAATAAAAGAGAATACGTTCATAAATTTTATCTTAAGAAGATTTGCTACGCTTAAAAATCCACGTTCCTTTTACCATCTTCCTGTTGCACCACCACCACCAGATGATCCACCACCACCCCTAAATCCCCCTCCACCTCGAGGACCACCGAACCTTCCACCAAGATATCTGCCACCGGCACTTAAGTTAAGAAACCAAGGTGTGAAGATGATCCCCAGCCAGAGATACTTTTGTGGACCCACTTTTTTACCAAAAATCATTGCAAGAATAGGAAGACCAAACATTATAGAAAAGGCTAAAAACATAATTGCATTGATTACTATTTCTTCTTTTTCAGCTTGTTTACGTTGTTCTTCAACGATTTTAGCTTTTTCTGTGATGCGAAAAGTAAAATCAGAATCACTTTCTGTAATAACTTTGATAATTGCATCAACTGCTTCAGCAATTCCTTTTTGATAATTTCCTTCGCGAAAATTAGGAATCATGAAGCTATTAATAATGACAGAAGAAATGGCATCTGTTAGCTCTCCTTCCAAACCATATCCAACTTCGATACGTGCTGTGCGTTCATTCGGTGCAATGACCAGTAATACACCATTATTGATCTTCTTTTGGCCTAATCCCCATGTACGAAAAAGAGAATTGCTGTACGTTTCTATATCGTTGCCCGAAAGAGTAGGGAGTGTTACAAGAACAATTTGATCTCCCGTTTTCTCTTCGAGTGCTGCCAGTTTTTTTGTTAAGTCTTCCTTGGTTGCATTATCGAGCAAATGAGCCACATCATTAACATAACCTGTTAAATGAGGAAATTTTATTTGCGAACAAGCGATACTTCCCAATGCAGCAACTAAATACAGAGAGCAGATAAAAGCCCATAATTTTGGAAATACAATACGTTGCAAAGAGTATCGAAATGATTTCATTAATTAAAATTAACCTTTGGTGTTTGTTGGCTATCTGTATCGATGGTAAAAGTTGGCATGGGTTTAGCATCGCGAAACCATAACTTTGCCCAAATCATCGTCGGCATTGTTTTGAGTGCAGTATTGTAGGCACGTACTGTTTCAATATAATCGCGGCGCGCAACGGAAATACGGTTTTCTGTTCCTTCTAATTGTGATTGAAGAGCAAGAAAGTTTTGGTTTGCTTTAAGATCCGGATAGTTTTCAACAACAGCCATAAGTCGCGAAAGTGCACTTGATAAATTTGCTTGATTTTTGAGATATTGCTGCATAATTTCTGGATTATTCAACATATCTGCATTAATGTTGACTTGTGTTGCTTTAGCACGTGCTTCAATTACATTTGTGAAAACACTTTGTTCATGAGCTGCGTAAGCTTTAACTGTTTCTACAAGATTGGGGATGAGATCTATACGACGTTGATATTGATTGAGCACTTCACTCCATGCTGCATGTGCTTTTTCTTCATTTGTTGGTATCGTATTAAATCCGCACCCACTTAAAAATGGCACTAACCATACCAAAAAAATAATAATTGAAAATCGTTTTAATATTCTAAACATTGAAGAAGTTTGTACATTTAACATAAAGATGTCTCCACAGATATTTTATGTATTATATAGAGTTTTTTTTCTTGGTGGAAAGTATTTTGAAATTTATAAACAGGCGTATTTATCAATAAATTGATATCTCTCTGCGTTTTAGGTACGCTTAAGTGACTTGTTGATATTAAAATAATAATAGTAATATAGATGTCATCTTATAAAAGATCAATAATATTAATATTATTTATTATTACAGAAAATTATATTATTTTCGTAGGAGTTTTGGGTTTCAAAATGTGCAGATAATAACTGGAAAAGAGAAAAATGTAAGGATCAATTTTATAGAAAAATAGAAGGTAAGGGCAGTTCCTATTTTCTTCCTTTAGAAGTTATGCTTAACGTATTGGATAAAAAGACTTTTTAATTATGTATATCAGCAACTGTAAGGAGAGACAAAGTCCTATGATAGAAAGTGTTCAGCGGCAAAGTGAAAAGTTTGATGGATTGGCTAATGATTATGATCGTTATCGTCCTCGCTATCCCCTTACTTTATTTAAAACCATGCTCTTTCCTTTTAAGAACAAAAAGAATTTGTCCATCGTGGATATAGGCGCTGGGACAGGCATCGCATTAGAGGGGATTGTTAAATTTTTAGGCAACGAGCACCAATATCATGCTATTGATGTATCGGAAGATATGATTAAGCAGGGACGAAGAAAATTTCCGAACGTGCGGTGGTATCAGGGCCGAGCCGAAGATCTATTGCCTCAAATAGGCAAGGTAGATCTTATCGTTGCAGCGCAGGCATTTCAATGGATGGATCGCCCTAAATTGCTTTGCGTTATTTCAGATCAACTTCGGGTCAATGGTGTCATGGCGGTTATTCAAAATAATCGTGATTTCAAGCATAGCGAATTTCTAGAGGCTTATGAGACATTGTTAGAGAAGATGAGTCCAAATTATTCCCGTTATTATCGTAATTTTGATTTTTTACAGGAAATGAGTGATGGCTTTGGGGTAGATCCAGAAAAGATTTCTTTTCATACGCACAATTGGACGATGATGATCCCATCTGAAGCTTTTATTGGAATGAGCCGCTCTTCAACGCAAGTGCAACGCGCTATTGCTTGCTATGGGGAAGAATATTTGCGGCAATTGGTCGCATTGATAAAGAAATATGAAGTGCAAGGCAATTTGGAGCTTTTGTATCAAAGTGAGCTCTATATGTATGCAGGATAATCCGATATCGATGATTGCTTTTGCTCTTTTAACACATCAGAGTGGGCGGTATTCAGAAAATTAACGCCTTATTAAGTCAGACTTTGAGAGAGAAAGGTTTTTTCTTCTTCAGCATTCACATTGACATCTTATTACCGCTGATTTTCATTGTTCATTTAATATGAGAGAGTTTAAATAGAAAACTTATGCTCTGCATTATAGCATCGAAGCGCTTTTTTTACTGCAGTTTAACAACAGATTATTTTATAAAATGGAAAGAGGTAGATTGAATAGAAATGTTTGATAATTCTTTGTTTTTATGATTGCTTTTTATTATTAAATGAGAGTGTTTTTAATAAATTTTGACAAAAATAACTGAAAAAGTACAAAAAATTATCATAATCAGAAATTTGTAGTAAAAAAGGTAATGGCTTGGAAGAACCTTAAAAAAACAACTCATTTTGAAATTATCTCTAAATTTAGATTCAGTATAACAAAAAAGTAAAATATAAATATGCTATATGAAGCATTTCTCTGTTTAAAAGATATAATATAAAACAATATATTAATTATTTTTTTTGATATAAGAAAACTTCTTTTATTTTCTATTTTAAATAACGGGTTAGGCCGATTCTTATGTGGTTTTATTGAAGATGTGTTTTTCAAGATTTAATCTGGCGCTTTAAATACAATTTTAGAAGTGGCAAATAAGCTCAATTTCTTCTCTGTTGTGATGTGTTGAATAAGTTTTTTTAATTTTCTATAGAGTTTAATTTTTGCAATCATGATAGATTGTGACAGCTATCTATTTAAGATTTTTATAAGTTTAGTAGGAATAGCTTGATGATAAATCCATTGAGTTCTCCATCTTTACGCTTCATAAAAGAATAAGCCTGCACCATCACACACTTTGTCATTTCCCAATGTTGTGACAGCTCTTGACACGGCTCATAAGAGGAGTAGTCCTTTTTTGTACAGTTTATCCATACGCCAATTTCGCTTATGACGTGCAAGCGAATGGTTTTGATTGATTCAACATACACAGATTTGGAATGAGAGAGTCTAAAGATATTCCGCTCTCTCATTTAATATGAATCATGCTAGATTATAATTATAAATTAATGCGTTATCTATTTTTAAAATCCATGACCTTGGTTGTGTTTGTCAATATTTCATTTTCATTTATCGTCAACTATTCTACTTTTGGATAATAACTCCATTGTAAGGAATACCTTTAAGAAAGCATTCTCGCTTTAAAGAGTCGTTATAGTTTTTTTTGTTTTATAGAAGGATCAATAATGCTAAACGTTATACTTTGATAAAAAAAAAGAAAGTAAATTATGACTATTATACTGAAACCGAGCGAGGTGACGCTTAGTGAGCTTGCAGCTATTTATTTTAATGGTGAAGTAAGTAAACTTCATAATGACACGCATTTAGCTATCGAGAAAGGGGCTCAGCGCATTGCTGAAATTGCTGCTGGAAGTGAGCCTGTGTACGGTATTAATACTGGTTTTGGGAAGTTGGCTTCCATTAAAATTGATGCGGACGATGTCGCTGTTTTACAGAGAAACCTTATTTTGTCCCATTGTTGTGGGGTAGGAGAGCCTTTAGCTGAAAATATTGTGCGTTTGATAATGAGCTTAAAGCTTATCTCTTTAGGAAGAGGGGCTTCAGGAGTTCGTCTAGAATTGGTAAATTTGCTGGAAAATATGCTTGCAAAAGGCGTCATTCCTGTCATCCCTGAAAAAGGGTCTGTTGGCGCTTCCGGTGATCTCGCCCCACTTGCTCACATGGCGGCTGTTATGATGGGAGAGGGAGAAGCATTTTTTAAAAATATTCGTATGAGTGGAGCAGCTGCGTTAGAAAAAGCGGGATTGTCCCCTATTATTTTAAAGGCAAAGGAAGGTCTCGCTCTTATTAATGGGACTCAAACCTCAACAGCCCTTGCACTTGCCGGTCTTTTTCGAGGTTATCGGGCATTGTGTGGTGGATTGCTGGCAGGAGCTTTGACAACAGATGCCCTCATGGGGTCAACGGCGCCATTTCATCCTGATATCCATATTTTACGAGGACATTATGGGCAGATTGCCGTATCGAAAACATTAGAAAAACTTGTAGAGAATTCAGAAATTCGTGCAGCACATCTACGGGGTGATGAGCGTGTACAAGATCCTTACTGTATACGTTGCCAGCCACAGGTGATGGGGGCATGTTTTGATATTTTGCTGGCAGCAGCAAAAACACTGATTATTGAAGCAAATGCTGTTACAGATAATCCTTTGATTTTAAGGAATGGTGAAGTTGTATCAGGTGGGAATTTCCATGCAGAACCTGTAGCATTTGCTGCTGATCAGATCGCTCTTGCTTTATGTGAAATAGGATCTATTTCTCAGCGGCGTATTGCTCTTATGGTTGATCCAGCAGTTTCTTATGGACTTCCAGCTTTTTTAGCGCATAATCCAGGTCTTCATTCAGGTTTTATGATCGCTGAAGTAACAGCAGCAGCTTTAATGTCTGAAAATAAGCAAATGGCCTATCCTGCTTCCGTTGATTCAACACCTACTTCAGCTAATCAAGAAGATCATGTTTCAATGGCTTGCCATGGAGCGCGTCGGTTATTGGTCATGAGTGAAAACCTTTTTACACTTATTGGCATTGAAACGCTTGTTGCGGCACAAGGAATTGAATATCGTGCACCTTTAAAAACAAGTACTTTTTTGCAATCTGTTATGGAATGTTTACGAAAAAATGTTGCTTCTCTTAAGGAAGATCGCTATCTGGCTCCAGATCTTCATCAAGGACATATACTTGTGCGTGAAGGGCACTTATTATCTGTTTTACCAGAAACAATTTTTCCTTCATTAAGTTTTCAATAGTATTTGTTTTAAGGTCAATGCTGAAGGGAGGATATTGAATTTTGAAACTTCCTCATATGAAAATATAGAGGAGCAATACTATATTTGAATTATTTAATAAATTATATATTTATTACTGTATATATCTGATTTTTGTAGTTAACTAGATATTTTGTTATTTTATAGAAACTATAAAATTAAAGCACCTATATTTTCTGATTTATATCAGAAATTTTAATATAAGTTAAATAATATATACGAATTATATATTCGTGATATTGTATTTTTATAAATATAAATTATGATATATGTATTGTATCAAGTAAAAATAAAATTTTTATTTTATATTCTTCTTATTTTTAATACTTTATGAATTTTATAGTTCATTTTTGATATTTAAAATAAAAAAGGAGAAAAGAATGTTTAAAAGTGCTAAATTATGTGTTTCAATAACAGTTCTTTTTTTCTCTCAAATTCTTGAGATTCATGCAAATTTTAGGAGAGCTAGCTTTCCAGAGGAAGTTTTCATTATGATAGTGGCTCAAGAGAAAGAGCCTCTTATTTCAGCGAAAAACAAAGATTTTATTGCTATCTCAGGGCAAATTCCCAGAGGTAATGAGAACGCTATCATCGGACCAACAATCAAAGATGCTCTTTTTATCGTATATTTTTTTTTCATTGGAAAGCTTGTCGTTAAGGCAGCTGGAGTCCTTAAAAGATGGGTTGTAGATAAATTTTCTCATGCTTTTGAAGAATTGCGAGATTCGTATTATCATTGATTGAGCTATTCAATTGGCATAAAAAGTTTGTTTTATGGGCTTAAAGAAAGTTTGCTTAAAGTAACAAAAAATTAATTTTATGCGTAGTTAATGTGTTTGTTATGAATTTTTAGGCTTCTATTTCAGTGCACCGAAATAGAAGCCTAAAAGTTTAGCTTACATTAAGGTTAATTTTCTCTGTAAAAAACTATAGAATACGAAATGAATTAAATGACAATTGTGAAAAAATTCATTATCACTTTATTTGAATAAAATAATACGAAATTGTAGGCTATAAAAGCTGAATAATTCGCAATAAAAGTATTTTTTCATTGTTTAGAGCAAAGTGTTGGACTGGCTGGTCTTCGATGTTTTTTGAAATATATTTGTGAAAGAAACATGAGGCTTTATTTATCATAGGGCTGTTATCGTGGTGTGGATTGTCAGCATTTCAAAAAGTAAGGAAAGAAATGGCAATAAATGAACTGAAACGGGGTATGAGTAAGCGCCAAGTTATTTTTTTAGCTCTTGGTTCTGCTATTGGAACAGGTCTTTTTTATGGGTCTGCACAGGCAATTAAGCTTGCGGGTCCCAGTGTTTTGATTGCCTATTGTATTGCTGGTTTAGCTATTTTTATGGTTATGCGGGCTCTAGGAGAGATGATACTTCATAATCCATTGCCTGGTTCTTTTGCTCGTTATGCGGCAAATTACATATCACCATTAGCAGGTTTTTTAACGGGATGGACATATGTATTTGAGATGATTCTTGTTGGTTTGGCTGATATTACAGCTTTTGCGACTTATATGGGGTTTTGGTATCCTGATGTTGCTCCTTGGGTATGGGCACTGAGTATTACATTAATCATCACAGGTATTAATTTAGCGGCTGTAGAAGTCTATGGTGAACTAGAGTTTTGGCTATCTTCTATTAAAGTTATCGCTATCATTGCGATGATTATTTTAGGAATAGCAATTATTTTTTGGGGGTGGGGTGAAGGTGCAGATTTTTCTACTGTTACTGTTCATAATTTATGGAAAAATGGTGGACTTTTTCCCAATGGTTGGTTTGGTTTTTTAGCTTGCTTTAGTGTTGTTGTTTTTGCTTTTGGTGGCATAGAAATCATTGGCATGGCAGTTATGGAAGTTCAAAACCCTCATCAAACGATTTCAAAGGCAATTAATTCTACTCCAGTTCGTATTTTGCTTTTTTATGTCATGACGTTAGCTATTTTAATGTCTCTTTATCCTTGGAATGAGATTGGTCTTATGGATAGCCCTTTTGTATCCATTTTTGAAAATCTTGGGATTTCGTATGCAGCAAATATTTTAAATATTGTTGTTGTTACAGCGGCTATTTCAGCAATGAATAGTGGAATGTATGGTGCTTGTCGTATGATCCATGGTTTATCGCAGGAAGGTTATGCTTTAAAAAAGTTTCAATATTTATCAAAAAATGGTATACCAGTTTTTGTTATTTTGATGATCTTCGGTATCTTTCTTCTTGGTGCTGTCCTTAATTATTTTTATCATGAAAAGCTTTTTTTTCTTATTGCCGCAATGGCAACATTTGCGACAGTTTTTGTTTGGATGATGATTCTACTGTCACAATTTTTTATGCGAATTAAGATGCCTAAAGAAGCTCAGAATGGTTTAAAATTTCCCATTCCATTTTGGCCAATAGGATCGATTTTTTCTATTTTATTTATGGTTTTTATTTTTATTCTCCTATGGTATTTTGATGAGACACGACCAGTTTTAATTATAGGTGTTATTTGGATTGCTTGGCTTGTTATTTGTTTCTATGCACTTAAACTTTATAATTTTAAGCAAAAGAAGCTGAATAAAATGTGAATAGAGAAAAAACTCAAAACAAATAGCTGATGTCATCAGGAGAACAGGTGTTTGATTGTTTTCTCTAAAGATTAGAACAATCTAGATTGAAAAAATCTGCTCGTTATTATTTTGCTTTGGAAGTTTTTGTGAGCCATTGCTTACGGTAACGACCAAATCATATAAATATTAGACGTTTTTTGATGGTGAGCTGTGCCATCAATATAAGTCTTTCAGGTTAAAATGCCTAACAGCGCAAATAGATTTTACCAGATACAAGATTATAGGCAGATATCTTTTTCTAAACGTATTAATGAAGTTCTGTTTTACAAGAGAAGTTATTGTAAGAATTGTTTTTTAAGCTCTTTAAAAAATTGGTTGCTTAAATTTTGTTGTTTAGAAAATTACTATTGCTTTTAGAAGCGAAGATAAAGTTCTTTATGTATTTTTTCTCAAAGAGGATTGGCGTTGGTAGAAAATAGTGGATAACAAAGTTACATGAGGCATTGTATCATTGTTTTTATAAAAACTTTAATAAACAGCAGCAAGGTATCACAATAAAATCTCATAGAAGAGTAAATTAAAAAGAACAATGAACGTGTGAAAGTTTTACGATTCTTATTGTTATTGCTCTCACAAGAGGAAGGATTAAACTTATTTTTTATAATATCGATACGAGAGTAGTTTTTATTACAAGTGGAGGCGGACAAAATGCATTCTGCAACTGTATTTCGGTGCAAAATTATTCAATATTATCATAAAAGGCGCTCAAGAACACTACGACCAGAAAAAACAATCATCGGAAAGTGGCTTTTTACACGAGAAGTCTTCCAATAGCTCTGAAACACACACAACAACGATTCCGTTTATCCTTGAGGTAACAGGCAAATTTGATATGGATGTACAATGAGATGCTACGATTATTGCTTCTCATATGATTTCTGGTCAAGATATCAATGTAATGGGGGAAAGTATGACGATTGTTGGCATGACAGACCATCATAGCAGCCATTCACAGACGCATGAAACAGGTTTTTGATGGGTATAGATATGACTTTGTAAGCCGATGGATTGGCGGTAATGGCTATACCTACGAGACAATACCTGCTGGTAGTAACTTTTTGATAGAATGGTAGAGAGTGGCTACAAATCCCATAAATTCCCATACCTGTCTTGGAGATGTGGATTATAAATGCCAAAAGTTTTATGGCACATTTCATTTAGAACAAAAGCCTTGAATTAAATCATGGAGTAAAAAATGAAACAAACTTTAAAATTATTAAGTGCGATAATTCTATTGGGTATAGCTGGGTGCCAGTTTAATAAACCTCCTCCAGGAGAGGTGGCTACGTGGGAGAAAAATGGTGTTACTGATTTTACTGAGGTAGGAAAAGCTTTGTTAGAATGTGGTATGCCAAGCCTTATTGATGCCGATCCAGAAAACAGAAAACTCAGCTACAATGCATGGGCAACTATTGATGCCTGTATGGTTCAATCGGGATTTCGTGATAAAGTGGGGGGAGGGACTTGGTGCGAGAATCATAAAGCCGAAGATCTCCCGATTTGTCGTTCAGGCGCTGTCATCCCGAGGCGCAGTGTCAAGAAGCGCTTGAACAGCCCTTTTTGTAAAAAATATAAAAATGCACCTGAATGCAAACCTTAAGTCTTGCTGTTTGTGACGATCACAATCCCTACCTTCATGTTTCTCATACCCGTACGCGGGGGGGCTTAATTCAGCATGTCAATGCTATTTATTTATGGGTACCACAACTGTTGGCGCAATAATATAAAATATCTATTTTGGTTGTAATCAAAATATTGATAATAATTATAAGCATATCGTTGATAGATAGATGATTTTAGTAATAATTTTACCGTATTTTTGATATAATAATTATGGCATAATCTTCGGAAAGATAAAATAATATAGGTTGATAATGTTCATCATTGTTTTGGAAATAAAAAACAGTATGTAAAATAATTTATAGATTGTTTCGTAATATCAAAATTACTCAAGGATAGGAAAATGAAGCAGATTTTAAAATTATTAAGCGGGATAACCTTATTTGTTATGGCTGGATGCTACCCTGAGCAGCCTTCTCGAACAGCTGTAGATGCATGGGAAAAATCCGGTGCTGATCAGCTTGAGATCAAAAAAGCTCTGTTAGAATGTGGAATACAGCATCTTGATGGTCGTCTTGATACAGAAACAAGTACTGATGAGAAATTCAATGCTGAGGAGTCTGTGAATGCATGTATGATCCAAGCAGGTTTCCAAGATAAATTGGGAAGAATGAAGTGGTGTGAGAAATATAAAAATCTTCCAATTTGTCAGCCTGATGCAGTTATTCCTCAGCGAAGTGTAGAGAGGCGTTTGAATAGTCCTCATTGTGAAGAGCATAAAGAACAACCTGAATGTCAACCTTAAGTATTGAGGCTGCTGTAATCAAAAATCCTTCCATTCTTGTTTTTGCATGGGGGGTGGGATTGTTTCTTCAATATCTATATGCTAACAGAAGTCATCTTGCGTGTGAGAAAATATTAGAAGACTTATCAGTCTTTCTATCGTAAATATTGACGGAGGGGGAAATGAAAAAAACATTGAAATTATTGATTGCTATAATTTTATTAAGCTCTGCTGGGTGTATTAGCAAACCTCCCCCATCGACGTTAGAATTATGGGAAAAGTCTGGTGTCAGTAAGTCTATGGTCCAACAAGCACTGTCAAAATGTGGTTGGAAACCAATCTACGCTTCTTCTAAAAATATGGATTCGCGTGCAAGTGATTTTGCAGCAGTTTATGAGTGCATGACTAAAGCAGGTTATCGGTACAAATTACAAGATTCAAAGGGAATCTATTTTTTATCAACGCCGCGAAGTGATTCATTTTTAGTCAATTTAATGGTAGCAGGGTATCAGCAGGTTATGGACAATGATACTTTTGGTGTAACCAATTCGACAAAACAAGAGCGAGATTTGATGTTACGTTTTGAAAATGATAAAAAGCGCCAGAAAATAAACAAAGCTTTGCACAAGTGATCATCAACAGTAGAACGTTAATTTTTAAAGCAATAATTAAATAAACATATTAAACGGGAGAAGAGAGAAATATAGCTCTTTTGTCTCTAATGTAGTTATATTCATCAGCTACGAGATTGGCAATAGTGTTGTTGTCAGATGATGCTAGCGGAGGAGAGTGAGTTGTTGTTTAGAGAAATTTATTCAATATAAAGAATGGCAAATAATAGCTTTGCTAAAATATCTTCCTTAACGATAATAAACAGATAGCTTTCATAGAGCTAATTTTGATGAAATTTTATTTTGGTGTTTTTTAAGTTCAGAATGGTGAGTGTTTTACTGTGTTTTAGATTTTATCAAAAGATCTAAAATATTACATTTATTAATTCAAATCATTGATGATAGGGTATTAGGAGAAGTTTTTTATTTATTCAAATTTCTTTGTTAGATATCTAGCATTTTTAATATAGAAATTGTGTACATCAGCTTATACATTAGTGTGCAATTTCTTGTTTTTTTGTTGTAGTTGAAGAGATGATGCGGTTATAGATTTCGTATACTGTATCTTTTTGTGCTGTGTTTTATTAAAACGTTTTAATCGTTTAATCTTAGAAGTTATTCTCATTTTGTTGTATTTTTATTTTTCGGTGGTGAGATAAATTGAATATTATATCTCTTCAAAATTCGCATTTTTTCACGTTTTTTTAAGATTGGTTTTTGGGCCTTTTGTAATTGCAGTTTTCAGCGGTTTTTGAGATGCCTTCTTTAGAGGGATTGTCCTCCTAAATGGTATTTTTAAACTTTTTGTTCTTTCTTTACATAAAACACAAAACATATTATTGAATGCTGTAATTTATCATAAAAATAAAATAATTTTGTTCGTTTTATTCTTGTTGTGTTTAATTTGTGGTTTATTTTTTTGCCAGCATTTTTTGTTTTTGTTGAAAAAAGAAAGTTTTGAAAAACAATGATAGTCAAGGTATCTAACAATCACTTGTATTCGTGCGTTTTTACAGCAGCTATTTTTTCTTTTTTGTTAAATATAAATATTGAGGCACATTCTCATTCATATACATCACTGTCATGTGACAAAAACAAATTACCTTATGAATGCAGTGATGGTTCAAAGCATACAATTAGTGATAAAGTATATAAATTCACGGCGCCTGTTAAAAAAAAGAATGGGGAGGATCGTTCTCTCATGTTACCTGCTGCTATAGTAGTACAGGAGCCAAATACAGTTATTGAGGCAATGCGTGTAGAGGTTGAAGGGACTGCAAGTATAGAAGATATTTATGGTGTTTTTGTATCACAAGGGGGAAAAATTGTTTTGAGCGATTCAGCTTTTAAAAATGTATCAATAGGTCTTAAAGCTGATAGTGGAATGATTGAGGTTAATCGTGGAACAATTGAGGCTTCTCAGATTGCTGCTTATGCAGAGAAGCGAGGAGCATCTGTTACGTTAACGAATACAAAAATTAAAGTGGAAGGTTTGGGTATCGGTCAAGAGAGTGCTCTTTTCGTTAGTGCTGATGCGGGTATTCAGATGAAAAGTGGATTTATTGATGTGAATGATGCTGCTGCACTTTATGTGGGGAGAGGGGGGAGTGCGACTTTAGATGGTGTTACCATTGCTTCAAAATATCAAAAAACAGAAGACAAAGAAAATACAAATGAAAAAATTATACATACAGTTTTCAATGTAAAACATCAGGGTTCTGTTTATGTAAAAAATACGAATATTATTTCTACGGATGTTCATATTTTAACAGTTGGACAAGATTCTAACACGCCATCCAATAACGGCAGGGAAGGAAATATTTTAATTTCGCGGGTTAATATTGAAGATTCAACAATTAAAGCAATAGGTAACAAACAAGGTATGTATTTTGAGAGGGATGGGGAAAATGATGCGTATGAACAGGGGCTTGTCTTTTTGAAAAGGACGATTTTTGAGGTTCCAGATGGGACAGCTGTTCATAGCCATAACAGTCGTATTTATATTGGAGTAACAGAAGGTACAAAAATTTTTGGTGACTTATTATTAACAGCTGAAAAAGGGGGAAGTGTAGCGATTTTGGCTAATTCTTCTTCATTGATAGGAGGGACTCGTGTTGCCGGTGATTCTATTGCTGAGCTTTATTTAACAAGGGGATCAAAATGGTTTTTGACAAAAAGAAGAGAGATCGATTTGCAAGTTGCAAACCGTACAAGTTCGTCTATTTCATTTGTGAAAGTTTCTGATAGTTTTATTGCTTTTGAGACTCCAATGTTTCAGGAGTATCAGACACTTCATATTGGGAAGGGAGAAAAAGAAGTTTATAGTGCGCAAGATAGGGCAGATATTTATCTCAATACGTATCTCAGTAGTGATGGTTTGCTCGATAATACAAAAACTGATCGGCTTTTAATACATGGTGATGTTTCTGGAAAAACAACAGTTTATGTGCAATTTGTTGCAGGAAATCAGGGTGAGATAGCAACCGGTGAAAATGCTCATAGTATTTCACTTATTCAGGTTTCTGGAAAAGCGGCAGAGGATTCTTTTCAGTTAAATCGTGCTTATATCGCATTAGAGGGTTTGCCTTACCAATATTATCTTCATGCGTATGGTCCAGCTTCTGCTCTTGGAAATGCACAAACTTCTCAAAGATTGGTTGAAGGAGATGGAGATTTTTGGGATTTTCGCCTTGAAAGTAAATATATTCAGCCTGTTTTAGAGGTGTCTGCTATTCCCCCTTCTGAGTTAAAGATCAGGGAGGTTGTTCCACAGGTTCCCACTTACCTTCTGGTACCAAATGCTTTGTTTCATGTTGGGCTCATGGATATTAGTCATCAACAAAAGCAGTTGCAAGTTAGGCGGTCTATTCCTCGTAAATTATTAAAAGTTGAAGGGAACTTTGCTTTATCTGTCCACGGTTATGGTGGGAGTTATCGTTATGTCTCAGATTTTTCTACACTTAAATATGGGTACGATGGTCATGTTGATTATAACGCTATAAAAACAGATATTTTGCTCAAAACAATAGAGGGTGCATATAGTACGACATCTTTTGGGATTATGGGAACCTATGGAAAGCTTTCCTTACAACCTCATAACGTGGAACAAAGTCAAAAGAGTACATTTAATAAATGGTCATTTACGGCATATGCTAGTGTGAAACATTACACTGATTTTTACGTAGACGGTCTTTTATCTTATGGTTTGTTTAAAGGGGATGTGCGTAGCCGTGTTTGGGGTAAGACGGCGACATTCAAAGCAAATCCTTTGAACGTGTCGTTTTCTGCTGGTAAAGTGTCTATGACAGGATATAAAGATCTTATTTTTGATCCACAACTTCAGCTTATTTATCAACATCTTCAATTTGATAAGTTTCGTGATATTGATGGATTTGATGTTGAGATGAAAAAAATAGATCAATGGTTTGTGCGTGTTGGTGGGCGTTTAAGTAAAACATTTACAGCCTCTGATAAGGATTGGATCACTTCTTTTTATGGCAATATTCATTTTGCTCATTGTTTTGATAAAGAACAATTTGTTCATTTTAAAGATGTTTTCCAGTTGGGTTCTTTCGGTTCTTCCTTAGAAACAGGTTTGGGTATCAATGCGCAGTTTTCTTCTAAAGTTACACTTCACAGTGATCTTAGCTATCAGCATAGGTTAACCAAGGCTGGTTTTTCTGGAGTTCATTTTTCTGGTGGTTTGCGCTATCATTTTTAATAAATCTTTTTAAAAATAATAAATGTGATTTTTAAAGTTTTGTTTTATTGTCGTGATTTAAACCATTGATGATGCAGAATTTTAATTGCTTCTTTTAATAATGGTATCATGTGTTTTAATAGGTATGGAAGGATCACGTTGATTTATTTTTTATCTGATTGATAGGGGAGCTTAAATGCTTCAAAAAAAATGATAATGAGACTGTAAATCTATTTGTGTTATTTTGGCTATAAATATTGGGGATGTGTTTGTCATCAGCTTTTTAAAATAGTAGCCTTATTATCCGATCATGCTGTAAAGTACTGGCGTTTGAGGTCGCTGATATCAATCATGAAAGGTAGGGAGATATTGACTGTTGATTAAAAGCTTTTGCTGTTAAGCAAAGGAGGAGATATGTACAATATACAGCTCGATCGTTTCGTGGATGATGCGTATTTTTATGCTTTAAAATTTTGCAAAAAGCGTTTTTGAAGCTGTTCGTATCGATCGCATTATTGTCGATGGATAATGAGAAAAGTGGTAAAGCTTGAACACTTTTAACATCAAATTCAATATCTTCAGTTCTTAATAAAGATAAATCCTTTAAAAAAATTGTTCTAATGGCTGTATTGAATATATGAACAAGATCATGTCTTCTTTGTTAAATAGATATGAAATATAAGTTTTAAATCAAAGTGGGGGAGGTAAGATCTTTTTTTCTTCTTTTAAGACGTGGGGAGAAGAGGTTGATCGTATCAAAAAAGTCGTTTAGAAGTTTTTATTATTGTTTCAAATATAGAAACATTGAAGAGCTTTTATTAAAATGGGGTGTAAAAGTAGATTATATCTTCCTCAATTCCTGTTTTTTGAAATATGTACCTTTAATGGAAGATGTTTGCAAAGTTTTAGGCAATCGCATTCGCATTGTGAGTTCGTTTGTATCGATAAGATTTATATTAAAGTTCAGGGGCAGTAAAAATATCTTTATCGGACTATTGATAAACATGGTGTTTCCATATGATGCTTAAGGTGTCATCGAGCCATTTGTGGTAATTGCGTGCTTCTTCGTTTGAGTTATGAACAGAGAAAATAAAACCAGGATATCCACCAAATGCTGGTGGAGGTGGTGAAATGTGATTGGTTTCAAAGAAAATGATAGTTCTGGCGGTTTGAGGATGCTGTGCAACCTTATCTAGACCTGAAAATCCAGAAAACCGTCCATACCCATGAAGAGGAATAATATAATTTGCCGCCACTTTTTTAGCTGGGAGTATATCGGGAAGGTCTAAGTTTTTTTCAGCTAAAGCGGCATTCATACATAGTTTTGCAAATGAAATTCCTGTGCCTTGCTCAACAATAAAATGGGAAACACCTGATCCACCTATACGAGCGCCTATCTCAATGATATAAGGTAAATTATTAGCATCTAGGCGTAGCTCTACATGGGCAGCACCCATATTTATACCAAGAGCTTTAACTCCAGAGCATGCAGCCTCACATAAAGCAATAATTAAAGGATCATCTATATCACATCGTTGACGATAAATTGTTTCTTCAAACCATGGTCCCTCAGGCTGTCCCTTGTCTCCAACGGATAGAACGTGTACACCTGCTGTATCAACAAAGCATTCTACGACAAACTCTTTTCCTGGCAAATACTGTTCTACGACTAAGCCTACAGGTTTACTTTTATCATTAAAACGTGCCATGTCTTTATGCTGAACATTCCATACGGCTTTAATGAGATCAGGAAGTTCAGCGGAATTTTTAGCTAACATGACGCCTGCACTTGCCCATCCAGAGACGGGTTTAATAACGACTGGATAATCCAAGGCTTGTGTTTTTGATAGGTCTTCTGGATGATCTATATAAAAGAATCCTGGTGTTCTTAAGCCTGCTTTAGCGAAAGTTTGACGCATGAGATATTTATTTCTGGTTAATGCTGCTACTTCTGGTTCAATACTTGGAGTATTGATTTTTTTTGCAGCCAAAGCTGTCCATAGGATGGCTTCTTCGCGAAGGGTCATAACCCCAGCAATATTGCGTTCTTTTGCTCCTGTTGCAAAAGTGTCTAGAGCTGCCTCTGGGTTATCAAAAACAGGAAGTTGCCAAGTTGAAGTGACTGCTGCGGGGTGTTGAGAGGGAACGCTTTCAGCGGTATCATAGATCATTACTAATTCGATATTAGCTGCTTGTGCTGCTTCAAATATAAATGGTAATTTTGCATTGCGCTGGCAAACTAACGCGAGTTTTTTCATTTTGTTTCCTCATTAAATTTGGAGTTTTGAGAATGGCGTTTATGTTGCCATGTAGATACCTTTGATGCATCTATAAATAAGAGTGTCATCCCTATAACAACTACAATCATAGCAATTATTTTGATCATATTGAGAGAAGGGCTCGAGCCGATTATCCATTCACATACAACCACTGCAAAAGGGGATAATACGCCGATAGTGTTGGCGTATAATACGCCTCCTTCGGCTAAAACTTTTTGGTATAATACGTAAACTGGTGCCGAGCAAACAGTTCCTAAAATCAATATTTTAAATATATCTTCTAACTTAAGATATAAGAGTGGGGCAGGATCAAAAATAAATAATGGCATAAATGATGCTGCAGAAATTGTCGTGATCCAAGCCAGTGAGGTGAGCAAAGGTAAATTTTTAAGATAACGTTTAGACAATAAGCCATAAGCAGAGTAAGAAAGGGCTGCTGTTAAAGCAAGAGCTATTCCTATTAGGTTGTATCCACTTTCTCCACTGTTTATATTGAATGCTACAGCTGCTACACTGACAATTATCACTCCACTAAGCTTCAGCCATGAGAATTTAAGGATATTTGTCAATGCACCTAATATATAAGTAATTCCTGGAATAGTAGCGAGCACCATGGTTAAATCACTGGCTTTGAGTGATTTTAATGCACCAAAGCTGCATACAAAATATAACGAGAATCCTAACACTGAGAGAATTAAAAAAGAAGGTATCATGGAAAGTAATGGTATGGATCTGAAAACAGCTTTCTCACGAAATACTGCAATCAGCCATAAGGTGGCAGCGGTGGCAAACAACCTAAGTCCAACCGCATGCATGACGGGTATATTGCTAACCAAATTCTTAGATAATAACCAACTTATGGAAAACAATGCTAGAATAGTAAAAGTAAATAATAATAACCGTCCTTTTATGAAACTCAATGATTTAATCCTCTAATCACTCGCTGTGCATAATATGATGTTGAAAAATTAAATCGTGACTGTGAAGTTTGCGGCTTACCAAGATTATTTTGGATATAATCCTTAGCTCCTGCCAAATAAGCGTCATCATCTAATGCTTCAAGTGCTTCTATATCTGCTATCATCAATACTATTACTTTTTCAAGACGCTCCAAATCAAATTGAAGATAACTTTGATTTGTTTCAATCAATGCTTTGTTCCGCATCAATATTTCAAAAAGCAAGATCCCTGTACCAGCATCGAATGTCATATGCTGATCAGAATCTTGTGGATAACGGAATATGCGTTCTAATAGGACAAATTCAGTTATTTCTTTCCAAAATTTTGGATGATTTTGTAGCATAATACGCACTGTAATTAAATCAACTTTAGTTTCTTCTAGAAGACCTGTAAACCAATTTAATTTTATATACAGATTTTTATCCAATGGCCGCGGTCCGGTATGATGTGCATAGTCATGATAATAGCCCCACAAACAGCGAGCATCGTAAATGTCTTCTTTAGATAAGTTACGACTATGCAATTGACCGAACAGGAATTTACTATCTCGACCGAGTAAACGTTCAGCTTCCACAATTGTTTGCTTGTTGTAAATATCAAAGAATTTACTGAAAAAAAACAAAGCAAATGCTTGCTTATCAATTTTTTGAGCAGCCGCTACAGATTCTGGGAATAGAACTTGCCTTCTAAAAATCCCTTTGATGCTATTCCCATTTTTATACATTGAAATGGTGATAGATAATTCTTTGTATATTTCGAGGCGTCAGAAAGATAGGCTGTTTCATGACGATATCCTGTAACTAATTCCAGCTGGAATCCTTCTGGATCAGGTCCATTTGTTGCACGCATTGGAGCCAAGAAAAACAAGGGAGCATCTGGTAATGGGGCTTTGAAAGCAGCCAAAGTGTTATCAAATTGAGGAGGGGGCGTTAAACCGCTGAGCATCCACTGAAGAAGATCATCAGAAATGATCGCTAAAAGTTTTGGAGATAATCCATCAAGAATATTAGCATGGTGGTTCAGCAGAGTGATCAATTCATTGATCATATTACTATCTGCTGAAGTTGGTTCCTTAATGCTCCCATTTCGTTCTTGGCGCATACGGAATTTGTCAACTAAGTTAACAATGGAAAGAAGCACTTCAGATTTTTTCATGATTAGTTGACTTTAGTGAGTGGAGCAAAAAGGTCATTGGCATTTGTTCAAAATTTTCGATAATATTCAGCTTATAGCGATTTGCCGCAACCGATGTTGTGATACAAGCATCGGCTTTTTCAGCCTTACAAAGAACGGCTGCATCAGCATTGCTGTTGGCAAATACTTTGTCATATTGATGAGCTACCAGAGATTGCGGGGCAGGATGAGGCGCTATGGTTTTAATTTCATCAATGTTATTGCGTTTAGCTAAAACCATAGAGTGAGTAGGCATGATAAAGCTGTCAAATAATTGCATATCACCTAAACGGGTAAATATGAGTGTATGCAAATCAGGGGAAGCGGCACAACTTAAGAGATAAGCATCTTTTTTTTGAGCAAGTTCATTAAATGCTTCTTCAAGAGTTGCGTATAAGATAATACGGGATCTCGAGTCAGTGGACAAAATATTTTTATTGTGATTGTTAAGCCACTATTGTTCTGCTGCTGCACAGTTAGTATCTGCAGGGCCAAGTGTATAGATAAAAGCATTATTTTCAGATTGCATGATCTCTATTCTTTATAAAAATATGCCTAAATTTAAAATAGTGTAATATGTAGAGTATATCAAGCACAATGCGTTAAATAATTTAGTGCTTTATAAAATAATGTATATATGAAAGAAAATTTACAATTATAATTTTGTCTGTTCATTATTCTATCATGCCGTAAAACATCGTCGTTTAGGGGAGTAATTGAGCAGGAAAAATTCTATGCAGGGTATTTATTGGATATGTTAGAGAATTATTGGAATGGTTAAGCGAAGGTGAATGACACGTAAACCGCACTGCTCTATCATTTTTTGGATGAGCAGCGTTTTTGAATCTGTTCATATTGATAATACTATTATAGGTGAATAATAAGCAAATTGGTAAGGCGTGAACATCTTTGCCATAAAACTCAATATATTTAACTTCTTAATTAAGATAATACTTTTAGAAATTGTTTTACTATTATGATTGTATTAAATATATAAAAGGCAATCATCATTGTCTTGTTTGTAAAAGAAACATGAAATATAACTCTTAAATCAGATTGAGATTGGCAAGATTTTTTTCTTCTTTGGAATTGTTAAGAAGGTCAGATTAAACCTTATTGAAGCTACAGAACCTAAAGAAACAGTCGTTTTTTTGAAAAGATCAGAGGTAAACAAATATGCGTGAGATTTTGGATCATTTTGATATGCCATTGAATAAGAAGAGTTCTGTTCAAAAGATTCAAAATCTTTCATGCCAATCACACCCAAAACGGTTTTATAAGCAAGTGAAGATCGCTTGTGAGGAGGTCGGCTTTACGATTTTGTTGGATGAACGTCCCGTAAAAACGCCCGCAAGGCGTCATTTTCATGTGCCATCAGAAGTGTTTGCTGAATATGTTGCTCAGGAATTTGAGAACCAAAAGCACGTTGTTGATCCTGCAAAAATGCCGATGACGCGTTTGGTTAATACTGTTATTGATGGTATCGCTGATGATATGCAGGTGGTTTTTGAAGATTTATTGCGTTTCGTTGCATGTGATATGATCTTTTATCGTGCACAGACACCTAAAGAGTTGGTGCAAAAACAATCTGAGCAATGGGATCCTTTATTAGATTGGGCAGAAAAAAAACTGGGTGCAAGGTTTTATTTGACAGAAGGGCTGATGCATGTGGAACAATCACCAGAAGCACTTCAAGCTGTGAGTCATTATTTACGAAGCGTTGAGTCTGCTTATATGCTTGCTGCACTTCATATGATGACAACCTTAACGGGATCTGCTCTCATTGCTCTTGCCGTTGCTGCGGGAAACATTGATGCTGATCATGCTTGGTCTATTGCCCATTTAGATGAAGATTGGATGATGGAACAATGGGGAATAGATAAAGAAACAATAGCACGCCGTGCTCATAAAAAAGTTGAATTTAATGCTGCTGCTACAATTGTTACAACTTGTTTATAGGGGAAAATCTTTTATTTACGTGCATTCTTTTGGCTCAGAGTATTTTTGTGACTTTTTGAGGATTGGTTTTTACTTTATCAAGTCCAGGAAATAGTTCATTAGTTATGGTTAAGAGCGCTTCGTCATTGCCACGGATAAAATACCATTGGTTATCGTGAAGTAGGGCAATAATTTCAGTTTGAATAGAGCATTTTTTCCCAGCATTTGTTGTGGTTACAAGCTCCACGGGTATAACAAAATAAGGGGTACCATTATCAAGAGTACCTTCACGTTTTTGTTTTTGATCAATGTTGATCGTTTCAATCTTGTAACTTTCTGCCAACCGTTCTATTTGGCTTTTCATGATTTGTAGAAATTGTGATTGATTAAGATTTTTTTTGGCGGTTAAGCGGTTGATGACTTGGGGAGGAATAGCATTTAAGATGGCATTTGCATCGGCATTTTTAAGTGCTTTACTATAAGCAGATGTTGCTTTCTCAAGAGTTGTAAGTTTTTGGTTGGTTATTGTATGTGCTTTAGTTGTTGATGTGATAAAGACAATGCATAAAAGAACGGGAACGAGAAAACAAATTCGCGGCATTAGAAACCTTTGTTAATTCATTTGAAGAGATTCAATACATTATAAAGGAAAAGCGGACGAGCAAAAAGCCTCTTGCGCTTTTGCATGAGAAGAATATCCACAAAAATGGAGGCTTTTGCCTCCACTTTAAAAATCAAAAGAATGCGTATTGATTGTTTAAACAGAATAGTACATATCAAATTCAACAGGATGGGGTGTTGTTTCGTAACGCAAGACTTCTTGCATCTTTACTTGAATGAAGGAATTAATCTGATCATCATCAAAAACGTCGCCAGCTTTAAGAAAGCCACGATCTTTGTCAAGTGCTTCAAGCGCTTCACGCAGGCTTCCTGAAACAGTAGGGATTTCTTTAAGTTCCTTTAAGGGAAGATCATAAAGATCTTTATCCATAGCATGTCCGGGATGAATTTTGTTTTTAATACCGTCAAGACCAGCCATTAAAAGGGCTGCAAATGCCAAATAGGGATTTGCTGTTGGGTCTGGAAAACGAACTTCTACGCGTTTTGAATTTGGTGAGGAGCTCATAGGAATACGGCAAGATGCAGAACGATTACGTGCTGAATAGGCAAGAAGAACAGGAGCTTCATAACCAGGAACCAAACGTTTATAGGAGTTTGTGGATGGGTTTGTAAAAGCATTTATTGCTTTTGCGTGCTTAATAACACCACCGATAAAAAACAGACAGGTTTCTGATAGTCCAGCATATTCATTTCCTGCAAAAATGGGTTTGCCATCTTTCCAAATGGAAATGTGGACATGCATTCCAGAGCCGTTATCACCAAAAACTGGTTTTGGCATGAAGGTTGCTGTTTTCCCATAACTATTTGCTATTTGATGTACAACATATTTAAAAATTTGCATCTTGTCAGCCTCGCGAACAAGTGTATCAAAACGAATACCCAATTCATGTTGGCCTGCTGCTACTTCGTGATGGTGTTTTTCGACCTGTACGCCCATATCCTTGAGTGCTGTGAGCATTTCAGAACGCATATCTTGGCAGGAATCAATCGGCGGAACAGGAAGGTAGCCTCCCTTTATTCGTGGGCGATGCCCTAGATTTCCTGTTTCATATTCCGTATCATCATTAGAGGGAAGTTCACTTGAATCGAGTTTAAACCCTGTGTTGTAAGGGTCCGTTTTATAGCGCACATCATCAAAGATAAAAAACTCTGCTTCTGGACCCACATTGATTGTATCTCCAATGTTTAAAGATTTCATATACACCTCAGCCCTTTTGGCGATAGAACGAGGATCTCTACGATAAAACTCACCAGAGACAGGATCAAGTACATCACAAAATATGACCAAAGTAGATTGAGCAAAAAAAGGATCAATATGTGCTGTTGCTGGATCTGGCATTAAAACCATGTCAGATTCATTAATTGTTTTCCAACCAGCAATTGAAGAACCATCAAACATGACACCATCACTAAAAGTATCCTCGCTGATCTCTGCGATATCCATTGTAATGTGATGCAATTTTCCTCGTGGATCAGTAAAACGTAAATCAACAAAACGGATTTCGTTGTCTGTAATCTGTTTGATAATATCTGATGCGGTTGTCATATTCAATTTCCTTAATATGGCGTTGAGGTGGATAAAAAAGTGAATTTTCTCGTTATTTATTAAAGGGCATCGATACCGGTTTCGTCCGTGCCTATACGAATTGCATCATCAATGGAAAAGACAAATATCTTTCCATCCCCTATATGTTTGGTTTGAGCTGCTTTACGTATTGCATCAACAGTTTGTTCCAGTTTTTCATCGGACACAACAATTTCAATCTTTACTTTAGGTAGAAAGTCAACAACATATTTCGTACCACGATAAAGTTCTGTATGTTCCCTTTGACGACCAAAACCTTTCGCTTCTGTTACTGTAATACCATGTAACCCAATTTTTTGAAGCGCTTCTTTCACTTCATCAAGTTTGAAAGGTTTTATAATGGCTTCAATTTTTTTCATGCTGAAATTATCTCCAACGTTATTTTGTCTTTTTAGACTGCATCACATTATATTGACAACTGTAAGATGTCCAACAGATACTTTGTGCACAAAAAGTCGAAAATAATGACACTCTATGCTCTGTTAGGAGAGTTTCTTTTGTAGAATACAGCCAAATACTGTTTTTTGAGAAAAAAACTTACAATTCTTATACAAGAATTCAAATAATATAATAAAAGAGTTTTGTTTCTTTTTTATTAGATAATATCTTGACTTATAAGGATAATTAGACGCTCTCCACATTGAATGAGAAACTCTAATAGCGTAAGATTTTCTCATTTTAGATCCTTTTATCGTCAACCAATCAAAACGATACCTTTATATATCATAAATAGTTATGAGTGTGTGGATAACAACATTTGAAAAAAGAAATAAAATGCTTTTTATGAAAGCTTTCGATAATTAAAGGCTTTACAATATTAGGGAGTAGGGAAGACAAATATTGGAAAAGAGTGTGATGATGCCGATTCATAAATGTAAAGATGGTGGTGTACAATAATGAGTTTATCATTATAGCATTCATAGGAGCCGTCGTGAAATGGGCTTGAGAGCATTGAGAAATGTTTCTTTAAAACAGATGTGGGAATTGGCAACGCAAATATATTCCGTTTGGGGCGTTTTGTTCCTTCGTGAGGAATGTGATCTTCATTAAGGAACACGATAAATAAAAGTGTGAAGCAATGGCAATCTTCATTATAAGATATTGCTGTGGATGCCTTGGAAAATCATAAAGATAAATTAAAAGGAAATGGAAATATAGAAATTTATTTATACCCTTAAAACTTCATATTCTTCCCAGTTTAGGTTGTCTGGTCGTTTCAGGTATAAACAAAACAGAGAATAAATACGCAATTATGTGCGCGTTCCTATTTGGCAATACGACAACTGAAACAGCTTATAAAGCGCTAAATTGTTTTTAGTCTTTGCTTCAAACGTGTTGCACCACTGGAATTAGGTGTTGGTTTACAGGTAATAATAAAAGTACAGGCTTTGTTAGTATGCTGTATTTTACAATAGAAAGCGTTTCTAAGAATTGGAATTATAGAGAGATGGGCGCAGTAAAACATCTTTTAGAAATTTTCCCGTATAGGAAGCGGGAACCTTAATGATGTCTTCAGGGCGTCCAATTGCAACAATTTTACCACCGCGATCTCCACCTTCTGGTCCTAAATCAATAATCCAGTCGGCTGTCTTTATAACATCAAGGTTATGTTCAATGACTATAACTGTGTTGCCTTGCTCGACTAGTTCGTGAAGCACTTCAAGAAGTTTGGAAATATCATGAAAATGTAAACCTGTTGTCGGTTCATCCAAAATATAGAGTGTACGTCCCGTTGTTTTACGAGAAAGTTCTTTCGCAAGTTTTACACGTTGTGCTTCCCCACCAGAAAGTGTGGTTGCTTGCTGTCCTACTTTTATGTAACCCAATCCTACTTTAATGAGAGTTTCCATTTTATTATGAATAGCGGGAATAGCTTGGAAAAATTCCTCTGCCTTTTCAATTGTCATATCCAAAATATCGGCTATAGACTGTCCTTTGAATTTTATTTCTAGTGTTTCTCGGTTATAGCGTTTTCCTTTACAGACATCGCAAGTAACATAGACATCAGGTAAAAAGTGCATTTCAATTTTGATGACTCCATCACCTTGACATGCTTCGCACCGTCCTCCTTTAACATTAAATGAAAAACGCCCAGCTTTGTAACCGCGGGCTTTTGATTCTGGAAGATCGGCAAACCACTCACGAATCGGTGTAAAAGCACCTGTATAGGTTGCGGGATTAGAGCGTGGGGTGCGTCCAATAGGAGACTGGTTGATATCGATGACTTTATCAAGAAATTCTAATCCTTCAATTTTGTCATAGCTGGCAGGGCTGTGATGAGAGCCCATGATATGATGTGATGCTGCTTTGAAAAGCGTTTCAATAAGAAATGTTGATTTTCCTCCTCCAGAAACACCAGTTATGCATGTGAAGGTTCCAAGAGGAATATTCGCATTGATATTTTTGAGGTTATTGCCTTTGGCGCCGATGATTTTAAGTGTTTTCGTTTTTGATATTTTGCGTCGCTCTGTAGGCATTTTAACAGCCATTTTTCCTGAAAGGTATTGGCCTGTGAGAGAGGCTGAATTTTCTATAATTTCCTGCGGTGTTCCTTGCGCTATGATTTCTCCACCATGAACGCCTGCGGCAGGCCCCATATCGACAACATAGTCTGCTGTGAGAATAGCATCTTCATCATGTTCAACAACAATAACTGTATTGCCAAGATTACGCAAGTGGCGCAGCATTTCCAACAGGCGTTCATTATCGCGTTGGTGTAAACCGATAGATGGTTCATCTAAAATATAAAGAACGCCTGTAAGACCAGAACCAATTTGGGATGCCAACCGAATGCGTTGGCTTTCTCCCCCTGAAAGCGTTCCTGAATTTCGAGACAAGGTAAGATATTCCAATCCTACATGATTTAAAAAAGCCAAGCGTTCACGAATTTCTTTTAAAATACGTACGGCGATATTACGTTGTTTTTTTGTGAGATATTGATGAACATTGGCAAACCAATCATCTGCCTTTAGAATAGAAAGATCTGATATTTGCCCAATATGCATTCCGTTTATTTTTACAGCAAGTGCCTCTGGTTTTAAACGATAACCGTGACAAGCCGAACAGGGCGAAGAAGACATATAACGTTCGATTTCTTCTCGAGACCAAGCAGAATCGGTTTCTTTCCAGCGTCTCTCCATATTAGGGATGATTCCTTCAAAAGGTTGGGCCGTTTTATGCGAACCAGAATTATTTTTATAGATAAAAGAAATTTCATCTCTTTTTGTACCGTAAAGAATAGCCTGTTGTGCTTCATTAGAGAGTTCACACCATTGATCTGTGAGTTTGAAACCGTAAGCTTTTCCTAATGCTTCTAAGGTTTGTTTATAGTAAAGTGAATCTGACTTAGCCCAAGGGGCAATGGCGCCATTCTTGAGGGTAATATTTTTATTGGGCACAATTTTCAGTGGATCCATTGCTTTTTTTATGCCCAGTCCATCGCAGAGAGGACAGGCGCCAAAAGGATTATTGAACGAAAAAAGGCGTGGTTCAATTTCAGGAATAGAAAAACCCGATACAGGGCAGGAAAACTTTTCTGAAAAAATGAGCCGTTTATGTGTATCATTTTTTGATTTATGAGCAGATTCCTTTGTCGTTTCTTTTTGTGCTAAGGGTTGGTCTGCCATTTCAGCAATGGCAAGCCCATTTGCTAGCTGTAAACAGGTTTCTATACTATCAGCCAAGCGAGAGGTGATATCCTTTTGTACAACAATGCGGTCTACCACGACATCGATGTCGTGTTTATATTTTTTATCAAGAGGTGGAATATCAGCGATTTCATAGAATTTTCCATCAACTTTAGCGCGTTGAAATCCTCTTTTTAAAAGATCTGTTAGCTCTTTTTTATATTCTCCCTTTCGTCCTCGCACCAAAGGGGCCATAATAAAAATTCGCGTTCCTTCTGGTAAGGACATAATTTGATCCACCATTTGGCTTACTGTCTGGCTTTCAATAGGAAGTCCTGTCACAGGAGAATGAGGAATGCCAATACGGGCAAAGAGAAGGCGCATGTAGTCGTGGATTTCAGTAACGGTCCCTACCGTTGAACGAGGATTGCGACTGGTTGTTTTTTGTTCAATGGAGATAGCGGGAGAGAGACCGTCTATGCGGTCGACATCGGGTTTTTGCATGACTTCCAAAAATTGGCGTGCATAGGCTGAAAGGCTTTCGACATAGCGACGTTGTCCTTCAGCGTAAATTGTATCAAACGCTAAGGATGATTTCCCTGATCCAGAAAGTCCTGTTATAACAATGAGTTTATCACGAGGCAGATCGAGATCAATATTTTTAAGGTTATGCTCACGTGCACCGCGAATGGAGATATATTTTTGATGAGTCATACTTTATCCTTGGCATATGTGGCAAAAATTGAGCACCTAAAATGGAATAAAACTGTTTTTTTAGAATTACAATGTGTTTAACTGCTTTAATGCAAAAGGAAGGTATAAGTTTTGTGAAAAAAATACAAATGAGTAGCTTTTTATTCTCTCGTGGTGGAATAAACTATGCGTTTTTATCATCTTTTGTTATAATTACACTGAATACAATATTGGTAAAGGATAGCAATACCTATATTGATGGTCAATTGCGACATGTAAATTGAAGGTCAAGATGGTTATAACTGTTATAGAACAGAGTATTTTACAAATTAAAATTTTGGAGTTTATGCGATGGCTGGTAGCCTTAATAAAGTTATTTTAATTGGTAATCTTGGTGCGGATCCTGAAATCCGCCGTTTGAATTCTGGTGATCAAGTGGCAAATCTGCGTATTGCTACTTCAGAAAGTTGGCGCGATCGGAATACAAATGAGCGAAAAGAACGCACTGAGTGGCATAGTATTGTTATTTTTAATGAAAACCTTGTCAAAGTTGCAGAGCAATATTTAAAAAAGGGGAGCAAAATTTATATTGAGGGGCAGTTACAGACACGAAAATGGCAAGATCAAAATGGAAATGACCGTTATACGACAGAGGTTGTTTTGCAAAAATACCGTGGTGAATTACAAATGCTTGATGGGCGCGGAGCAGCGGGTGGAGAGCAGGGAGCAAGTCAAGGGGGGAGTTACAGTGGTGACTTTGCTAATAGTAGTTCAAATCAAAGAAATACTTTTGGTCAAAATAATAACCAATTAGGAGAAAGTTTTTCACACAAATTAGATGATGATGTTCCTTTTTAAGAGGCTTTAAAGTTGCAGTATTATGATTGCTTTATGGTTTGTTTGTTTTAGATTTTTGAAGTTTAGCAAAGTGAAAGTTGTTAATTATTATTGGTAATTTAAAATATAAATTAATAACATCTTGAAAAATATTGTTAAATTTCTTTTTTGTTATGGGAGAGAAATTAGCATTTTTGTGTATTTTTCGATATAAACCGATATAAATAAAGTGAAATGATTCTTTTTTGAAAGTTTTTAAATTGTGACCGATCTTACTCCACACCCAGAACGTGATGTGCTGACCGGTATTGAACCAATCAGTATTATTGATGAAATGCAACGCTCCTATCTCGATTATGCGATGAGCGTGATTGTTTCACGTGCACTCCCTGATGTCCGTGATGGTCTTAAGCCTGTTCATCGACGTATCCTTCATGCTATGAATGAGATGGGGCTTTCTTTCAATAAGTCGTATCGTAAATCTGCTGGTGTTGTTGGTGAGGTTATGGGGAAATTTCATCCCCATGGTGATGCTTCAATTTACGATGCATTAGTGCGTATGGCGCAGGACTTTTCTTTAAGAAATCCATTAATTGATGGTCAGGGAAATTTTGGTTCCGTTGATGGTGATCCACCCGCGGCTATGCGCTATACTGAGTGTCGTTTAGAAAAAGTTTCAGAAGAACTTTTAGCTGATATTGATAAAGATACTGTTGATTTTCAGGATAATTACGATGGGCGTGAGCGTGAACCGGTTGTCTTGCCAGCGCGTTTTCCCAATCTTTTGGTTAATGGGTCAGGGGGGATTGCTGTGGGAATGGCAACCAATATTCCTCCCCATAATCTTGGTGAAGTCGTTGATGGTTGTATCGCTTTGATTGATAATCCCGATATCACACTCGATAAAATAATTGAAATTATTCCTGGTCCGGATTTTCCTACAGGGGGTATTATCCTTGGCCACTCTGGTGTCCGTTCAGCTTATGAAACAGGGCGGGGTTCAATTATTATGCGTGCTAAAGTTGATATTGAAGAAATTCGTAGTGGTCGGCAGGCAATTATTGTGAGTGAGATCCCTTATCAAGTTAATAAGGCCACAATGATTGAGAAGATGGCCGAATTGGTGCGCGATAAACGCATTGAGGGAATCTCTGATTTGCGTGACGAATCTGATCGTGATGGATATCGGGTTGTTATTGAGCTGAAGAAAGATGTTGTTGCGGAAATTGTTTTAAACCAATTATATCGGTATACGCCGCTACAAACTTCCTTTGGTTGTAATATGGTTGCTTTGAATGGGGGAAAACCCGAACAGATGACGTTGCTTGATATGCTTCGTGCATTTGTTTCTTTTCGGGAAGAAGTTGTCAGTCGGCGAACAAAATATCTTTTGCGTAAAGCGCGTGAGCGAGCACATGTTTTGGTTGGCCTTGCCCTTGCTGTTGCCAATATTGATGAAATTATAGCGCTTATTCGCAAAGCTCCTGATCCACAGACAGCACGTACACAATTAATGGAGCGACGCTGGCCAGCGATGGATGTCGCGCCTTTGATTAAACTTATTGATGATCCTCGTCATATTATTCATGAGGATGGTACTTATAATCTCTCTGAAGAACAGGCGCGTGCTATTTTAGAATTGCGTTTGCAACGATTGACAGCCCTTGGACGTGATGAAATCGCTGATGAATTGAATAAAATTGGTGTGGATATCGCTGACTATCTTGAGATCTTGGCATCACGCGTACGCATTATGTCTATTGTTAAGGATGAGTTGAGTGCTCTTCGTGAGGAATTTGCAACACCGCGACGTACCGTATTTGGTTTTGGTAGCGCTGAGATGGAGAGTGAAGATCTGATCGCACCAGAGGATATGGTGGTAACGGTAAGCCATAGTGGCTATATTAAGCGTGTGCCTCTTAATACCTATCGTGCACAGCGACGTGGTGGTAAGGGGCGTTCTGGTATGTCCACGAAGGATGAGGATTTTGTAACGCGGTTGTTTGTTGCTAATACGCATACTCCGGTTCTTTTCTTTTCATCACGTGGGATTGTTTATAAGGAAAAAGTTTGGCGACTGCCGCTGGGGACACCCCAATCGCGTGGGCGGGCTTTGATCAATATGCTTCCCTTACAACAAGGTGAGCGCATTACAACAATTATGCCTTTGCCTGAAGATGAAGCAAGCTGGAGCGCATTGGATGTCATGTTTGCGACAACACGTGGAACTGTACGTCGTAATAAGTTGTCAGATTTTGTTCAGGTTAACCGTAATGGTAAAATTGCAATGAAACTTGATGAGGAAGATGAAATTCTTTCTGTCGAAACTTGTACAGAACATCACGATGTCGTTCTAACAACAGCGAATGGACAGTGTATCCGTTTTCCAGTTGTTGATGTTCGGGTCTTTGCTGGGCGTAATTCTGTGGGAGTTCGTGGTATCAATTTAGCTAAAGGCGATAAAGTCATTTCGATGACAATTTTAGAGCATGTCGAGGCGACGTCCATTGAGCGTTCTGCTTATATTAAACGTGTAATGAATGAACGGCGTGCTTCTGGTGCAGATGCTGATGTTGAAGATATTGTCATTCTGGATGATGAAGATGGGGGTGCTGAAACAGAGTTAACAGATGAACGTTATGCAGAACTTCATGCACGTGAACAAATGCTTTTGACAGTGAGTGAGTTTGGTTATGGTAAACGTTCTTCTTCCTATGAGTTCCGGATTTCGGGACGTGGCGGAAAGGGGATTCGCGCAACAGATCCATCTAAAACAGCTGAAATTGGTAAATTAGTAGCGGCTTTTCCGGTGAAGGCGCAAGATCAAATTATGTTGGTATCAGATGGGGGGCAGCTTATTCGTGTCCCTGTTGAGGGAATTCGTACTGCTGGGCGCTCAACTAAGGGAGTCACAATTTTTAATACAGCCAAAGGTGAAAGAGTCGTATCGGTTGAACGTATTTCTGAACCTGAAGATGATACGAGTTCATTAGATGATGAAGGTGAGAAGCATTCTGATACAGTTGATATGAGCGAAGAAAAATAATTTTTAAGAGGAAGGAGTAAAGTCATGAAAATTGCTCTTTACGCGGGTTCTTTTGATCCTCTTACAAATGGTCATCTTGATGTTTTGAAAGGGTGTTTTGTGTTAGCTGATAAGGTGGTCGTCGCTATAGGGATACAGGCTGACAAAAAAACACTCTTTAGCTTCGAAGAGCGTGTTGATTTCATTACGCAGGTAGGGAAAGACTTTTTCGGTGCAGATTCTAATCGATTGCAGGTTCTTTCATTTAATAACCTTCTCATTGAGAAGGCACGTGAAGTTGGTGCTTCATTTCTCGTTCGTGGATTGCGTGATGGTACTGATCTTGATTATGAAATGCAAATGGCAGGAATGAATGGTGTTATGGCTCCTGAATTGCAAACTGTTTTTTTGCCGGCAAGTGTTTCTGGGCGTGCGATAACGTCTACATTGGTACGTCAAATTGCCTCTATGGGAGGTGATGTGACACCATTTGTACCGCCCAATGTTGCACAAGCTTTAAGCTCGAAATACCAATCTTTTAGGGGAGAATAAGTGTGTCTCGTAGAATTTTTGCTGTTTTGATATGTGTGTTTTGTTTTTTTTCATTGTCCGCTGTCGCTGGTAATCCTAGACCAGCAAGCGATGCAAGCCTTCTTGTTTTATCTCTCAAAGATGGTGATGTCATTATTCGTCTGCGTCCTGATTTGGCGCCAAAGCATGTTGCGCAAATCAAAAGATTAACAGAGGAGGGGGCCTATAATAATGTTGTGTTTCATCGCGTTATTCCTAATTTCATGGCACAAACTGGTGATGTAGAATTTGGAAAAAAAGGCAGTAGAGATTTTGATCTGAAACGCGTTGGTATGGGTGGCTCAAATTATCCCAATATACCGGCAGAGTTTTCAAAACAGCCGTTTAAGCGTGGTACAGTTGGGATGGCACGATCACAAGATCCGGATTCCGCGAATTCTCAATTCTTCATTTGTTTTGATGATGCTGCTTTTTTAAACGGTCAGTATACGGTTGTTGGAGAGGTTATAAAGGGGATGGATGTTGTTGATAAAATAAAAAAAGGTACGACAAGTAATAATGGATCTGTAAAAAATCCTGATGTTATTAATGCTGCTATTTTACAAGTTGAGAAATGAATCAAGGGAGCTTTCCATATGGCTGAGAATAAAAATCCAGAGAATACTTTAATTCTTGAAACAACAAAGGGCAGAGTTGTTATTGAGCTTTTTGCTGATTTGGCACCTTGTCATGTTGCACGTATTAAAGAACTGGTACGGGAAGGTGCTTATGATAATGTTATTTTCCATCGCGTTATTGATGGTTTTATGGCGCAAACAGGGGATGTGCAATTTGGAAAGAAGGATAGTGAAAAATTCAATTTATCACGTGCTGGTATGGGGGGGGCAGAAAAACCAAATTTAACAGCAGAGTTTTCAAATCTTTCTCATAAGCGTGGTACAGTTTCTATGGCACGGAGTCAGAATCCAAATTCTGCTAACTCTCAGTTTTTTATTTGTTTTGCAGATGCTCCGTGGCTTGATCGTCAATATTCCATATGGGGGCAGGTTGTTGAAGGTATGGAAAATGTTGATAAAATTAAACGTGGTGAACCTGTTGCAGATCCAGATTCAATTACCAAAGCCATTATTGCTGCGGATGTAGAATAGTATAAACTATACTGATTTCAATTGTAAGTTTCTAAGAAAAAATACTCTTTTCTGATCAATAAAGGCACACGAAACTCTTTTGTAGTATCACGCTTACCTTTTATAATTTCGAGCTAAGCATTGTCCATATATTTTCTTCAATCGGATCTTCCTGAAGAATATAACGCAACGGATTTGTACAAACACCTGTCAGAATAAGAAAACGCAAAGTCTGTTGTATTATGGTTGTTGTTTGGCAAAGTGTTTTATAAAAAATTCGGCATTTCTCTTCAATCCATTGTCGGTCTTAATGGTTTTATGATGTTACTTTCTTAAGAGAGCGTGTGCTTTTGTTTCTGCTCGTAAATCAACATCCAATCCTAATGCAGAAGCATGTTTGAAACACATATTAAGACGGATAAGAGCTTTACTCGCTCATCCAGTTTTCTTAGCAAGGTGGAAAACCAGCATTTATATATATATTGGCGTAATCTTTAAAATAAGAAGACAGTTTAATCTTAGAAGAATATAATAAAGGCGCAGAAGTGAAATAAATGGCTAGTCTTGCCATCTCCTTTTTAATTCAACTTTACTTTTTTAAGTATCTAACGCAATATCTTTTAAATAATGAAGATTATGTATGGACTTACGCTTTTATTTTTCTCGTTTTTTTATAGAGGAACGCTCCAAACAGAATACACTTGTGTTGCATATTTACGTGTTTTTTTAAGAAGCATTTCTCAGTACATATCAACATTCACTTCCACGATGACATTCATGGCATGTATAGTTTTAAAGCTATAAATAGTATAAAATATTATGCACCACCATCTTTAAAGCTTGTGAAGGAGCAAACGGGTACCATCATACGCTTTTTCAGCCTCCAATGTTACGATAGAGCTTTGGTATTTGAGAATCTTTACAAAAAGCATTTTTAGTTTTTTAAAGTATTTTTATTTACACGTTAATTTCTTTTGTGAATTATCTCTAATGCCAAGAGCTATCTCAATATTGTGAGTGGATAAATGATTATGCTCATTTGCGCTTTTATTAAGCGTGAGGATCGCTGTGCCCAGTAGATGAAAAATTTTTATCTGTAAAAGTTAAAGAATATGTAAGCTGTACAATGCGTTCAAAATTTTCTTCTATGGGTACAAAGTTACTGCTTATGGAAGTATGTGAAGATGAAATTATTGTGATAATAATTTTGCAGTTCTGTTAAGGATAAGCGTAGGTATTTTGAGGTATGGTATTACAAGGATTTTACTATTTTTTGGGAGCTAGATTATCACTTTTATTATGGTGGTTTCTTAACAAGAAATGTTCTTTTATCTCGTTTAATTTTTGATGCTGATTACAATATTGAGCGAATCAAAAATTAATTCATAAAGCTTTTGACAATGCTCGTAAGGGGATATCTTTTTTCTTTCTATAGAGATATGCATTGATGGAATCAAAAAGACGAGAGTTATGATAAAGACATTTCATTATAGAAAAATTGCTCAAGATGGGTATGCACGTCGAGGCGAAATTATAACGGGGCGAGGATGTGTTCGTACACCCGCATTTATGCCTGTTGGGACGGCAGGAACCGTTAAGGCTATGTATATGGATCAAATTCGTGATCTTGGTGCAGATATCATTTTGGGGAATACTTATCATTTAATGTTACGTCCAGGAGCTGAACGTGTTGCGCGTTTAGGAGGATTACATGAATTTTCACGCTGGAGCGGACCTATTTTAACCGATTCTGGTGGCTTTCAGGTTATGTCATTGGCGGGAATCCGTAAAATTACTGAACAAGGTGTGATTTTTCGTTCTTACATTAATGGAGCCTACTATGAAATGAGTCCAGAGCGTTCTATCGAAATTCAAGAACTTCTTGGTGCGGATATCCAGATGCAGTTGGATCAATGTATTGCATTACCCGCAACTGAAAAAGAAATGGAAGAAGCTATGGAACTTTCATTGCGGTGGGCGCTGCGTTGTAAAACAGCTTTTGGAGATCAGCCAGATAAAGCATTGTTTGGGATTGTTCAAGGTGGTGATAATATGAAACTGCGTGAACGTTCTGCTCAAGCATTAAAAGAAATAGATTTAAAAGGTTATGCTATTGGAGGGCTTGCTGTTGGTGAGCCGCAGAGTGTTATGACAGCAGTATTGGATACTACTTGTCCGATTTTACCAGAGGATAAACCACGCTATCTTATGGGAGTAGGGACACCTGATGATATTTTACAAAGTGTTGCTCGTGGTGTTGATATGTTTGATTGTGTTATGCCGACGCGTGCAGGACGTCATGGTTTAGCTTTTACCCGCTTTGGTAGAATTAATTTGCGTAATGCGCGTTATGCAGAAGATCCACTTTCTCTTGATCCACAGTCACTTTGTCCAGCAGCACATGATTATAGTTGTGCTTATTTGCATCATTTGATTAAATCTGGTGAATCTCTTGGGGGGATGTTGTTGACGTGGAATAATCTTTTTTATTATCAACAACTTATGCAGGGAATTCGTGATGCCATTGAGGAAGGCTGTTATGCCGATTTTTGCGCTGAAACGCGTGCTCTATGGGCACAAGGACGCTAAAATATTAATCGTAATATAGCACCTCATTTTTTTATTGAATTTATTCTCGCACTTACAAATTTAGCTAAAAATATGAAATTAGAAACATCTTCCAAAATTATAAAATTCCACTATCTTAAGATATAACAGTGCGGTTTTATAGGGTACATATTCTTTTCTAATTACTATATAAAACAGAAACTGTTACTCCGGTACGCGCTACCTGATCCGGAGAAAAACAGTTTTTCTGTTTCTGATGACTGTTTACAGCAACAATGTTAATGAGGCGTTAGCGAACTCTTAAAGAAGTATGAAAATTGTACTTTTATGAGCTACTTTGTGTTTTTTATTACTAAAGGTAAAGAATGGATTATATACAATCGAACAGATAAATTTTTAGAAAAATTAAAATAAAACTAAAATAAAATTACAACATTTAAAATGTTATAATTTTATTTTTTAAGTTTTTATATATAAATTTAAATATTAATCACGGTAATTGTCATATTTATAAAATATAAATAAATATACTTATACAAAATTTATTATATTTGTTTTTTGCTTTGTTTATAGAATTTATCTGAAAATAATCATAATATATTTACGTGAATATTTTAATTTACAGATAGTGAGTTAGATATTTGATGCGATTCCTCTGTTAGATGAGGGAGGGGTAAAGATGTCTAAAAGAGGGTATTTAATAAATCTAGAAACCAAGCACTATTATCATGAGAATTTTTAAAAGACTCTATAATAATTTATAAGAATGGCCTAAAGTTGAAATTATAGCTTATCGATTTGGGGGATCTGTATTCAGGTAGCAAAATAAAGCAACAATAATTTTGGGGGAGAAGTTTTATCTTTGTATCAAGATAATGATGAGATATTATTCACTTGTTTGAAATGCATTCTTCGGCAAATTTTAGAATTATTTATAGGGTATAGTATACCGTTGTAAATAAAGTTTTCACTGTAAATTTCAACGGCTGAAAAGAGGAGACAAAGTTTATTATCTGGTAGATCTGATAGAAATAGGTGAATACGTCTATGATCTTGAGGTTTTCAAAGATTTTCCATTAAAGAATCTTACTTAAAACTCCATAAAATGCTTTATATATCAAAATATTTCTAAAACTTTATTGGGGACTATTGGGCATGCGTATAACAATGTTTTGAATTTTTATTTGTGTGTATTACAGATATTTACAGTTAAAACTCCTATTCAGAAGTGATGATATGAGGGATTCTTATCAACAAAAGGTTCTTGTATTGGGAATTGATTCGAGAATACGACGTTTAATAATTTTAGCTCTTGCCGTGGGCAGTTTTGCTATTGGTACTGCAGAGTTTGTTGCAATGGGGCTACTGCCAGAGATGGCACGAAGTTCCTATGTTGATATTCCTACCGCTGGTCAATATATTTCTGCTTATGCATTAGGAGTTGTGATTGGAGCACCTCTTTTAGCTGTGGCAACAGCTCAGGTATCACGCAAAACTGTTTTGATAGGCTTGATGCTTTTTTATGCCTTAGCAAATATTGCTAGTGCCTTTGTTTCTGATTTTAGCATATTAGTAGTATTACGCTTTCTCAGTGGACTTCCTCATGGAATCTATTTTGGACTTGCGGCTATGGTTGCCTCTTCAATGGTAGAAATGAAAGAACGTTCTAAAGCTGTTGGATATGTTATGCTTGGCTTAACAATTGCAACCGTTTTGGGAGCACCCAGTGCTACTTGGATTGGTCAACTTATTGGTTGGCAGATTGCTTTTGTCCTTGTGGGGATGATCGCTTTATTATGTTGTTTGCTTGTTTGGAATTTTTTTCCTTGTGATTCAAGTTTTCCAAAAACGAATCCTTTGCAAGAAATGGGTGTATTAAAGCAAAAGCAGGTGTGGCTTCTTTTGTTGATGGTGTCGGTGGGAGCGTCAGGATTATTTTCTGTTTTCACTTATATCAAGCCAACATTAATGCATATTTCTGGTGTTTCACTTGAGTGGGTACCATTTATTATGCCGTTAGTTGGATTGGGAATGGTGATAGGAAATCTCTTGGGGCCTAAATTAGCTGTTAAAATTGGCATTTCACCGATGATATTTTTCTCTATGCTTTGGAGCGTATTTGTTTTTTTTCTTTTTTTCTTTTTATCCTATGCTCCGTTAACAGCGGCAATAGGATGCTTTTTTGTTGGAACTTCTTTTGCTGCTATGCCTTCTATACAAACAAAAATTATGGATGTTGCACTACAGGGACAGATTTTGGCAGGAGCATTAATGCAGTCTGCTTTTAATATTGCCAACGCTCTTGGTGCTGAATCTGGAGCATTAGTTTTAAAATTGGGCTATAGTTATGAATATACAGCTGTTTTAGGAAGTGTTCTAACTTTGTGTGGATTAATGGTTTTTTGCATCTCATGGTATATGGAGAAGCATGCTTAATATTTTTCATTTTTTTAATGAAGAAGGAATTTTTATATTTATTTTTAGTTATTGGAATGTCCTGTTGGGTTTTTCAATATGAAGTAAGAAATGCGCAGTGCTAATGGAATAGCAAGACAAAATAAAAGACCCATGAGCACTATAAGAAGAGTTTTTGCTGCTAAGATCATTCCTATTGTTCCTCCAGGATTAAAGAGGCCTGCAAGATTGGTGATGACTCCTGCTAGAGTTGCACTTAAGGCTGCTGAAAATAGTTGTACAGAGGTAAGGGATTCACTGGCACGGAGAGCATCTTCATCATTTGCACATTGTAAGATCCTTGTGAGCAAATGTGGCCATGCTATGCCCGCACTGATTCCAATAGAAAACAGTGCTAAGCAAATAATAAAAATATATTCAAGCGCGGAAACTTCTGTTGGGATGAGCCATAAAAGAATCATTATGCCTAACAGTTTTAATAGGGGCGAGTATACAATGATGTTGCGAATTTTTTTTGTGGAGACACCAGCACTTGAGATGGCTCCACATGTCCACCCTATGCTCATAAGTGCTGCTATATAACCAGCAACAAGTGGAGCTTGCCCATGAAGCTCTTGAAGAAAAAGTGGAAAATAAAGTTCTATACTGTATACGACTGTTGTCATAACAAGTATCAATGCGTAAACAGAAAAGATTTCAGAAGAGAAAGAAAAGGATTTGCGGGGCAACATAGGATGAGGGGTAGATGATTCGATTTTTGCTAGAACAAAGAGAAGACTAAGTCCGATAACTAATCCGCAAATTTTTGCTATTGTAGACTCCATAGCCCCTCCAACAGAAATAATAAAAATCAATAAGGAGAGTGTGAAAAGCTGGAGAAGAGGAAGAGGGGGTGTTGGAACATCGTTTTCATTCTTTTTTGGTAAAAATTTAAAGGCGATGAGTGAGAAAAATATAGCTAATACGCCAATGATCAAAAAGGATGCTCGCCATAGCCCATAATATACAGAAAGCCCCCCGATTGCTGGTCCTAACAAGGTTGATATTCCCCACATTCCAGAGATAATACTTAATGCATGTGACCATAAAGATGGGCTGAAAACAATCCGTACCATGGAATAGGATAGGGATAACAAAGAACCACTTCCAAATCCTTGGATAAAGCGTCCTATTAAAAACAATGGCATAGATGAAGAAATGCTGCACATAAAAGTGCCTAGGGTGAAGATAAGTCCAGAAATAACATACGCATTGCGAGGACCTAATTTCCCTAATATTTTTGTTGCAAGTGAAGTACCCACGAGTGAAGCTGTAATAAAGACAGTAGCCACCCAAGAATAATATATTTCACTGCCAATATGATTCATAAGAGAGGGTAAAATAGTAATAACAATATAAACGTTGGTGGCGTGTAACACAACTCCACCTGTAAACGTTAAAAAGCAAAGACCATTTTTACCCAATAAAAGCGCAGACCAGCCCTGTTTTTTCACTGTTTTTTGCTATTTAATAAAAATCTATCCTCTTTTTACTTATAAGGTACTTCTTTGAATTTGCCAAGAGAAATTCAAAGCTCTGTTTAGAGCTTTGAATTTTAATTTAAGTAATAACTTAACTGCCCATTGCTTTTTTGAGATTCTCATCAATTTTATCGAGGAAACCTGTTGTAGAAAGCCACTTTTGTTTAGGCCCAATCAAAAGTGCGAGATCTTTGGTCATAAAACCTTCTTCGACGGTTTTAATACAAACTTCTTCCAATGTCGTGGAAAAGTTTTTTAACTTCTCATTGTTATCTAGTTTAGCACGGTGCGCTAGTCCACGCGTCCATGCAAAAATAGATGCAATAGAGTTCGTTGATGTTTCTTCATTCTTTTGATGTTGACGATAATGGCGTGTTACGGTGCCGTGTGCTGCCTCTGCTTCAACAATTTTGCCGTCAGGTGTCATGAGAACAGAAGTCATGAGACCCAGAGAACCAAAGCCTTGGGCAACAATATCAGATTGGACATCACCATCATAGTTTTTACATGCCCATACGTATCCACCTGACCACTTTAATGCAGAAGCAACCATATCATCAATAAGACGGTGTTCGTAATATAATTTACGGTTTTCAAATTCAGTTTTAAATTCCGTATCGAATATTTCTTGAAAGATATCTTTAAAACGACCATCGTAAGTTTTTAGAATGGTATTTTTTGTTGAAAGATAAACTGGAACATTCCGTTGTAGTCCATAATTAAAGGATGCGCGGGCAAAATCACGAATTGACTCATCAAGGTTATACATAGCCATGGCAACCCCTGCGCTTGGAGCATCAAAAACATCATGTTCAATAACTTGATTGTCATCACCTACAAATTTAATACTTAATTTCCCTTTGCCTGGAAATTTAAAATCTGTTGCCTTGTATTGATCGCCAAAAGCGTGACGTCCGATAATAATTGGCTTTGTCCAGTTAGGAATAAGGCGAGGGACATTTTTACAGATAATGGGTTCGCGAAAAATGACTCCTCCTAAAATATTGCGGATTGTACCATTAGGTGATTTCCACATTTTTTTTAGGTTAAATTCTTTAACGCGTGCCTCATCAGGTGTAATGGTTGCGCATTTTATACCAACCCCATATTTTTTGATAGCATTGGCAGAATCTATAGTTACCTGATCATTGGTTGCATCACGATTTTCGACGGAAAGATCATAATATTTTAGATCAATGTCGAGGTAGGGATGGATTAATTTATCTTTGATATATTTCCAGATGATGCGGGTCATCTCATCCCCATCAAGTTCAACAACGGGGTTTTCTACTTTGATCTTTACCATTAGAAATCCTTTTTCTTTTAAGCAATACTACTTGTATAACACTTTCAAGTTTATAATGAAAAGTAAAAACAAGGGAAAAAAGCATTCAAATATGAGCTTTTAGAATATATTATCAATAGAGTGTAAAATTTTGGTGGAGGGTTTAATCTTTGAAAAGAAGTGATGTGTTGCAAATCTATAATTATTCTATGATTGATGAAGAATCTGTTTAATGGATAAGGTAGTTAGATCACCGGGGGACAGGGATTGTGCATTTTTATTATCAGAGATTCCATTTAATAAGTTGATCGTATTCTGAATTATAGTTTCTTGATTTTTTGTGTTAGGTGAATAAGAAACTATTTTTATATTGCTATTCCAATTCTAAGATTATGGTCTGTTTGTTTATAAAAAGTTTAATGTGATAACAAAGGCACTGTAATTAGAAATGCTTCATATAAAATGCGTTTGGGATAAACTTCAGTTTTGAAGGTTGGAAAAAACGTATAAATGATGCGGCTGGTTTTAATTTAAAAATTAACAGCAGACGCGAAAATATGACTTATAAATTACCGTATCGCGAGCTAGAATCTTCTAATTCTTATGTTTTATCGATTCTTATTGTTATTAACTGTGTGCTGTAAAGCACTATCCTCGAAATGCAACAAAGAAATTAGTTACCTAATGATTCTTGTATCCTTTTTACGAAGAGATACCTTTTAAAATCTTATTCCCTCATTTTTATTTATGCATTCCTCATTTTTAAAAACACAAATAAAATGAATATATTACACATATAAAAAAGAAACATGGTACGCCCAAGGGGCGGGTATAGAGTAAATAAAATCAAAGAATTATATAGAATATAAGGGAATTAATGAATTTTGATTCTATTACGTTTTTTTGTCTCTGCCCCTAACTTTTTTGGAGCTTTTTTATAGCTTCAAGAGCTAGTCTTTTACGATCTGCACTCTTTGTATAAAGGGATGCCATCTGATCTTCTGTCCAGCCAAAAATTGCTTTGAGTTGTGATACTGTTGCTCCAGAATTAGCTGCACGTGTTGCGGCTAATTTTCTTAATCCATGCGCCGATTTTTTAATGCCAGCCGCATTACAAGCGTCTCTAAATCCATTCCCAAAGCTTTCTTTGGTGAATTTTTGATTCACTTTACTACAGATAAATGTTTCTTCTCCAATAGGACCAGTTTCAAGCGTTTTAGCTAATTCCGGTAAAATGGGAAGAAAAACATCTGTTTGGAATTTACTTTTCTCTGTTTTGAGATGAATAATATTGTCTTTGACATCTTTCCAGCCAATGCGTAC
>NZ_JBHIQC010000010.1:0-76841 GCF_042196385.1 Bartonella sp. AP150HLJHH
GGAATGCGAGTTTCCATGTTTTATCTCCTTGAATATGCTGGAGATACAATGCCTTTTTGCTAATTATGTTCCAAAAGGGATATAGAGCAGCTAAAAAGGAATAGGAAAGATCTAAAGTTAAGATCGAGATCATCATGGTGGGGCATTTTCTTTTGAAACTTTGTTTAAAGCGCGTTCATAGAGAGTTTTTGTTGATCATAAAAAAAGGGGGGTGAAAACGACAAGGCATGTCTATAGGGCTTTATGAGGTCATTATAATATAGATGCTGTTTTGTTTATATTCTTTCATAAATTTGAATTTTTATCTCATGACAATGTTTTGGTTGATAAACATATGATAAGCGTTACGAATGGGAATATATTTATGTTTCATAAATAAAAGCACATTTTGTATAGAGAGCTCTTTCTTTGTGTTTTCGCTATTGTATTCTTTTGACAAATGCTTTTCTTTTTGATTGTATCAAAAAGTTTAAAGAGAGACCTTGTTAGGATATAAAATGTTTCGTTCAACTTTTTTTAAAAATCGTGAAATCTATGGACCTCTTTGTATTGGCTTTGATCCGAGCCATAAAGTTTTGCAATCGTGGAAACTAAGCTTTGATTATAAAGGTCTAAAAGATTTTTGTGATATTCTCTTAACAGCAGTTGTTGGTAAAGTAGGGATTATAAAGCCGCAAGTCGCATTTTTTGAATTATATGGTGTGGAAGGTCTTCAAGCTCTCAAAGAACTGATTGAAAATGCACACGAACAAGGCATATTGGTTCTGGCGGATGCAAAAAGGGGGGATATTGGCTCTACTGCTGAAGCCTATGGTAAGGCTTGGCTTGGTTCAAGCAGTGCGTTCAAGGTGGATGCCATGACAGTTAATCCTTTTTTGGGTTTTGATGCTCTTATTCCTCTGATAAAGGTTGCAGAAGAAACTGGAGCAGGGGTTTTTGTGGTTGTTCAGTCTTCTAATCCAGAGGGAAAACAAATACGAAATGCGCTTATTGGTGATCAGACACTCTCTCTTCATCTTGCACAGTGTATTTGTGATTATAATAGTCAGTCTTCGGTTCTCCATCATAATATTGGCCCCATAGGTGCGGTTATAGGAGCGACATTAGGATCTGAATCAAAAGATACAATTGAGCAGTTAAACAATAGTCTGTTTCTCGTTCCGGGTATTGGCGCTCAAGGTGGAACAATGACACAACTAGCAAATCAATTTCCACAAAGACTTTTGCAGAATGTTATTCCCTCTGTATCACGCTCTATTACAGATGCTGGACGAAATATTGTTGATTTAAAAAATGTTATCAATCATTTTGCAGAACAAGCGCAAAGCACACTGATGTCTTGAGGATTTTTGCATCTGTAATAAATCCGAAGAATTCTGAGAGGGAGGGGTTTTGAGGGGGATGCTTCCGATTTATCAAGAATCAACTGTCGCTTTGAGGTTTCTTTCAACAAGCACAGATGTCTTTTCATTGAATGTTAAGCGGGCATTTCATGTTGAGCGGGGGGCTATGTTCCTATTGAAAATGCAAATATTTTCAGTAGATTGCCTTAAGGGTAAAGGTTTGCATCTTTTAAAAGCAAAAGCTTATGCATATTGTTACCAGTTTCCAGTTGATAAAGTTATTGCAGCGTTTGTTTCTATAAGATAGACACACGTTATCGGTGAATATATATTGTTGTTAGAGAAAAACATGTCATCAAAACAAGAAAAAACCAAAGCCCGTTTACCCCGTGGGTTTGTTGATCGTACAAGTGCACAGTTGTATGCAACTGAAACAATGATTGCGCAAATTCGTGAAGTTTATGAACTTTACGGTTTTGAAGCGCTAGAAACTCCAATTTTTGAATATACAGATGTGCTGGGTAAGTTTTTACCGGATTCAGATCGTCCAAATGCGGGCGTTTTTTCGCTACAAGATGATGATGAGCAATGGATGTCTTTGCGCTATGATCTTACCGCGCCTCTTGCTCGTTATTTTGCCGAGAATTTTGAAGTTTTGCCAAAGCCTTATCGCAGTTATCGTCTTGGCTTTGTTTTTCGCAATGAAAAACCAGGTCCAGGGCGGTTTCGGCAATTTATGCAGTTTGATGCGGATATTGTTGGAACACCAACGGTAGCAGCTGATGCCGAAATTTGTATGATGGCAGCCGATAGTTTGGAAAAACTAGGGTTTCAGCATCATGAATATGCCATTCGTCTGAACAACAGAAAAATTCTCGATTGCGTTTTAGAGAAAATTGGTTTGGGGGGAAATGAGCAGGTTGAAAAGCGCTTAACTGTCTTAAGAGCAATTGATAAACTGGATAAATTTGGTTCTGAAGGGGTGCGTTTGCTTTTGGGAAAAGGGCGTTTGGATGAAAGTGGTGACTTTACAAAAGGGGCGGAGCTTAAGGATAAAGAGATTGAGTGTATTCTTACCTTAACTGCTGCTGGAGCTGAAACAGCAGAAGAAACGCTTGAGGCTCTTAAAGAAGTGGTTGGTGATCATGTTCAAGGGCGTGAGGGAATTCGTGAGCTTGAGGAAATGCAAGCAATTTTTGCCGCAAATGGCTTTCAGAATCGTATCAAGATTGATCCATCGGTGGTGCGTGGACTGGATTATTATACAGGTCCTGTTTTTGAGGCTACGTTGCTTTTTGATGTTTTCAATGATGATGGGCAGAAAGTTGTTTTTGGCTCCGTTGGTGGTGGTGGGCGCTATGATGGATTGGTGGCACGCTTTCGTGGTGAAAACATTCCAGCAACAGGTTTTTCAATCGGGGTCTCGCGTTTGATCGCTGCTTTGCAAAATCTTGAAAAGTTGCCTATGAAGGAGACAACAGGGCCGGTTGTGGTGCTGATGATGGATAAAGAGCCAGAGGCGGTTGCTGGTTATCAAAAAATGGTGATGCAGTTGCGCGGTGCGGGAATTCGTGCTGAGCTCTATTTGGGGGCATCGGGGATAAAAGCGCAGATGAAATATGCAGATCGACGCCAAGCGCCTTGTGTGGTTATCCAAGGCTCACAAGAACGTGAGAGCGGAAAAATACAGATTAAAGATTTGATTGAAGGGGCGCGTTTGTCTCATGAAATTAAGGATAATCAAACATGGCGTGAAAGTCGACCAGCACAAGTGACGGTTGATGAAGATCAATTGGTCAAAACAGTACAGGATATTTTAGCCACCCAAAAATGATAATGGTAAAAGTCTTTATCAAAGTGATTGTTCGAAATATTTTGGAAATTTGAAATTCAATTTTTAAAATTTGTGCTTTGCTCGTTTATACGTGTTGGTGCACGCGTTCAAAAGCGCGGTTTTGAAGTGTGTGCGGCATAAAAGAGAGATTTTTTAAGAGATAAATAAGCGCTATTTGCTATAAAACGTGCCCTTCTGAGGATGCGATGATAATGCGTTAAAATGAGCAAAAAAATTGTAACGAACAAAAACTCTGAGAAAATTAAAAGGTTTCACGCAACGCTTTCCCAAAAGTTTATAAAAATATTGACAAGTTCATATTGGCTTCATCTTTGAATTCTCATCTATGAGTATAAAATCCTTTGATGTTCTCTTCTTGGACATTACAAAATTTAGCCTTATTGCAAAAGGAGGGAGAACTAGAGCGTTTTATCCTAAAAGACTTTTTAAGCTTCAAATAACAATGGAATGACTTAAATCGAACAATTTTTTACAGGAGCATGTTTGGATGAATTGTAAGCTGCCATAATGGTAACATACTGATAATATGCATTTTTCATAAAGTCAATTCTTTAACGGAGAAATGAAAATGGTCCAATATGATTTTACTCTGCTCTATGAACGAAATCCCTTTATTCTTGAAAGACCTGAGAATATTGGAAAATCATTTAAACTTCCTCCTTCAAATTTCGGATTTGAAGATCTTCCGCAAATTACCTTTTCAGGCGCCTCGTCGTGTCGGCGTATGATTTTTGGGTTATCATTTAGTGGTATGAAAGCATTTTTTGTGATGTTGTGGCAGGTAGGGAAAATGTTAGATGAGGGGGATGATGTGGATTTATGGTTTGATCAGATAACATTGGATCATGATATTCTTGAAGAATTTTTGACTTGCGATCTTTTAATTCAAGAACCAGAATATCTTAATTTTGAAAGTTTTAAAGAAGGTATCAAAGAATTAGAAACAAATAAAATTGTAGCGAAGGGAACAAAAAAAGATTGTTATTTCATCAATCCAGATATTTTCGGTCTTCCTGAATGTGATGAAGATTTTGAGTTCGATGAAGAGGAAGAGATAGAAACACACTTTACGGTAGAATACCCGAATAAACAACTCCTTTAACCGTTTTTCTCTTAGAGAAAAATAAAAGCTTAGAATAAATGGCTATGAGAACAGCAATGAGTCTGTTTATGGTATGTGAATTGGAATGTTTTCGGGATTTGTTTTGATTTAATATTCTCCATGAATGGTTCTTTATGCAGAGCAGTTTTTATGCCATATTTTCTTCTTTTTATGAGACATAAGTCAATTTGAAGTGTGCACCTCTTCAAACAAATGTTTGATCTGTATTTTCTTTCTTGATACTTTTGTGAACTTTGCAGTCTTGATGTTCATACCTCTTGTATTTTAGAGCGTTTACGAGAGGTATTTTTACTCTTTTTAATCGTTTATTCATATGCCAATCCCACTTGCTAATGAGCAAGAAAATAGTTTTAAGGGATTCAATATAAGAAGGGATAAAATAAAACAATCTTATGATATTCGGCTCCTCTCATTCAATATGCAAAATTATAAATTATCTTTATAAATCAAATTATTATTCGACACAAAGTTTTTCTCAGTATGAGAAATTTAGCATTGATCTTGCATATTTCATCAATACGTTAGTCCTTGATGTTTCCGAGAGAGTTTTTGCATGAATTTGCGCATTTGGCAATTGCATCCCCATTTTTTGATAGCGTGCAACAGCTTTTAACTCTTTGATTTTTTAGCGCTACAACGGGATTTTTCATCGGCAATTTTCCAAGCTTTTGCAAAGCCGTTAAAACATGAAAGATTTATTGAAAAATTATTGTTGGAATATTTTCTCACAGAAGGCGTACAATCAACTTATCGTGTTTGTTTTCACGAATAGATGTTGTAAAAAGTCAACGACACAAATCTTCCTCCTCAGAAAATTTGTGTCGTAAAATTTTGTTTAAATAGACGATTGGGGGAATTAGCTTTTCAAGGCTTTTAAAACATGTTGTGGTGAAGAAACTTCATAAGGATCTGTTGCACAATTATCTGAAAAACCTGCTTCTTCGAACCATTGTTCAACCACACCATCATTAATAACAGCTGCATAGCGCCATGATCGCATGCCGAACCCAACATTGTCTTTTGCAACCAGCATACCCATTTTGCGTGTGAATTCACCAGAGCCATCGGGAATTAACTTCACGTTTTTGATATTTTGTGCTTTTCCCCAAGCATTCATGACAAAAGCATCATTGACGGAAAGGCAATAAATTTCATCAATACCCGCTTGTTTAAATTCATCATAGAGCTTTTCAAAATCAGGCAGCTGAAAGGTTGAGCAAGTAGGGGTAAAAGCTCCAGGAAGAGAAAAAAGAATAACACGCTTTCCTTTAAAGTAAGCATCGCTGTTAACTTCTTGCCACCGATAAGGATTGTCTCCAGCCACTGATTCATCGCGTACGCGTGTGTGGAATGTTACATTGGGAACTGTTTTTTTCATCATCATGATGCTCCTGTATTCTTTTACGAAAATTTTGTTTTAAAACAGCCTTTGTATTTAAAAACATATGGTAAAAAGCGTTTTAAATAAAAGGGCTTCTTTAAAAATTCTTACTTCTAACGAGTGTGCAAATATTTCACACTTCCGTCAAGTAGAATTAATGGTCGACTTTGGATACTCTTCACCTTAAAATTATAGGAAAGAATATAAAGGTATTGATATGACCATAAAGACAGTTTTAACCACGGCTTTTGAGGGGCAAAAACCGGGAACGTCTGGTTTGCGCAAAAAAGTGTCTGTTTTTCAACAACCCCATTATGTAGAAAACTTTATACAATCTCTTTTTGATAATATTGGACCTCTTGAAGGAAAAATGTTGATTCTGGGGGGGGATGGGCGCACTTTTAATCGTACTATCCTTCAGATTGTGTTGAAGATGGCAGCGGCGCATGGTGTCTCTTGTGTTAAAATGGGAAGGGGCGGTATTCTTTCTACACCTGCTGTTTCGCATCTTATTCGTAAAACTCATGCCCATGGTGGACTTATTCTTTCTGCAAGCCATAATCCTGGTGGTCCAGAAGGAGATTGTGGTATTAAATATAATATTTCCAATGGGGGACCCGCTCCTAATTCTTTATGTGATGCTATTTTTGCAACATCGCAACGTCTTTCTTTTTATAAAATTCTTGAAGCACCAGATATTGATTTAGATAGGCAAGGTACGATCTTTATGGGAGCCATGCGGATTGATATTATTAATCCTGTCGCTGATTATGTTGCTTTGATGCAGGAGCTTTTTGATTTTGACTGTATTGCCAAGGCTGTTGCTCGAGGTCTTACTTTACGGTTTGATGCCATGCATGCGGTAACAGGGCCTTATGCCCATGAAATTTTTGAAAAATGCTTAGGATTTTCTGAAGGGACGGTGGTTAATGGTATTCCTTTGCCAGATTTTGGAGGCGGTCATCCAGATCCCAATTTGGTTTATGCTAAGGATCTTTATGATTTATTGATGTCAGAGCAAGGACCAGATCTTGGCGCAGCCTCTGATGGTGATGGAGACCGTAACCTCATTATTGGTCGTCAACAATTTGTCTCGCCTTCGGATTCTTTGGCTATTATGGCTGAACATGCACACCTTATTAAAGGATATCGAAAAGGTGTTGTGGGGATAGCGCGCTCTATGCCAACGGGGCGTGCTGCTGATCTGGTTGCGGAAAAACACGGATTAAATTTTTTTGAAACGCCAACGGGATGGAAGTTTTTTGGAACCCTTTTGGATGCGGGGAAAGTAACCTTTTGTGGTGAAGAAAGCTTTGGAACGGGCTCTCATCACATCCGCGAAAAAGATGGTTTATGGGCTGTCCTATTTTGGTTAAATCTTTTAGCGGTAACAGAAAAAACTGTCGCACAGATTGTTCAACAGCATTGGTTCACCTATGGGCGTTTTTACACGTTACGGCATGATTATGAAGAAGTCGAAGCAGACAAAGCCTTGGCACTTATAGAGCATTTGCGTGGGCATTTACCACAAGAAGGAACCGAAATTGCTGGATTTTTCGTCAAAAAAGCAGATGATTTTACGTATCGTGATCCCGTTGATCAGAGCGTTAGTACGCAGCAAGGTATCCGTATTTTTTTCGAGAATGGCGCACGGTTGGTGGTTCGTTTGTCGGGAACAGGGACGCTAGGTGCTACTTTACGACTTTATTTTGAACAATATGAAAGTGATCCGCGCAAACACAATTTTAATCCGCAAGATGTTCTTAAACCTTTGCAACAGGTGGCATTAAAACTGTTAAACATACAACAAGCATTGGGGAGAGATCACCCTGATATTATCACCTAAGATCATTGGAATGTTTTTTTGTAAAGGTATGATGATTGATCACATGGGTGTGATTTTAGGGGTGTGATTTTATGTGCATAAGGGAGATCTTCCATTTTCAAGCTCTCTTTGTTTTTTCTTCCCTTACATATCAATCGGATTCCTCAAACTGCCGGATTCTTAAAACTAAATGCTGTAGGAAATTATAATCGAGCATAATCGGAGCATTTATGTCCAATGGGTTTGCTCAATGGCTTGATAGAAATTTTTGTTTAATAGGGGAATGTTTCTCATGCAAAACAACATACGATCATTGTTGCACATTTCATATGTTTGTTTTAAAGAAGCTTCTCTCTCAAGACGCTAAAAACGCATCTTATGCGTGTTGCTTTGAAAGGTATAACCGGCCATCCATTGAGCAGCATCATTTTTACGCTTATGAGAGAGTAAGACGGCACCATCATTCACTTTGCCCGCTTTCAATGTTGGCTCTTATATTTGAGAGTGTTTAGTATTTTGGATAATCGTGTTACACGGATTTTCCTACTTGTAACATGCAAACAAAAGGCTTTGGTTGTTTCAATGTAAAAGGGGTTGAGAGAATCTCAGCTTATTTATCGGCTCTCATTCAATATACAAAACCATTAACTATGATCATAAATCAGTCTGTTCTCTAACATTATGACTGTTATCTTTACTTAAATAAAAGGTTAAGTTGGGGACATCATTTTCTTGTTTCTCAATGCTGCAATAGTTTTTAGCTCTCTGAGAACGTTTTATTCAGAGATGTTCCTTTTCTAATTGTTTTGTTATCCATTCGTTAATTGCATTGGTGATGTATAAGAAAATGATTTTGATTAATTTATTAGAGAGAATGAAGTGCGTAAATTTTATGATATGCGGGGGGCTTATTTGAGTTGTATAATGATCAATCATTTTTATAAACTTGTGTATAGTATGTGATGATAGTATTCATGAACACAGTTGGCAGATGAGGATTGAAACAAAGGGAAACATTTTTCTAAAATAATGGACAATAAGCACTTCTTGCTTTATGACCAGTCATAATGAATGTTTTTTCTAAAAAAGGGGAATTTATGACCCAATATCCCAAATGTCCTCGTTGTGATTGTCTTTATACTTATGAAGATGGTGAAAATTTTGTGTGTCCTGAATGCGCACATGAATGGCCACAAAAAAACGATGATACGGTTCTTGCCAATACTGTTTATGATGCCAATGGTCAGATTTTAACAAACGGAGATACCATTATAGTGATAAAAGATCTGAAAGTAAAAGGCGCTTCATCTGTTTTAAAAGGGGGGACGAAGGTAAAGAATATTCGCTTGGTGGATGGGGATCATAATATCGATTGCAAAATTCCTGGGATCGGTCAGATGAGTTTAAAGTCGGAGTTTGTGAAAAAAGTTTAGGCATTTATCTTCTTGCAATTGTTTTTGCATTTCGTTGGTTTTCTATTTTTACATTCTTCTCTAATTGGGCATATTTTTCTCCAATGGGCTTCTTTTCTTGTTTCATAGATTACACCAATCAGATAGGAGCAATATGTTTTCCTTTATTGCAAAGCCATGTATCGCAGAGAAATAGCGACTCTTTCTTTTCTTTTAATATGGGGTTATGAGGGGACTGGATGTTGACTCATAAGCAACAATAAAAGTGTGCGCTTTATGAGAAAAACAACGCCGTAAAGTAGACAAACTTATTTCTGCTGAATTGAAAAAATATTCTCATTTTTTTATCAGATAATTTCTCAAACAACCATAATAGATCTGGCTTCAATGTATTTATTTTTTATGGGTAGTTACACCTTTTGCGTCATATTTATGGAAATGAGATTGAAAATGATAGACGAAATTCTTGATTTTAAGAATGGAAAAAGGATGCTATGACCTTGATAAGGTCGTACTGTCATTCATTTTTCAGCTCTTAGTGCTGCAACAGTCTCTTATAAAAGTGTACATAAGAGCTATTAAAAATAGTTTTTGTTATTATCCAGTTTGTGCTGTGTAAGCGGACGATTTTGATTGATGCAATAAAAACATAATTGAAATAAGAAGAATGTCAGAATTCTCATTGCAAGTTGCAAAATGTGATCTTTGTCGAGTGGCTGAAACAACATATTGATTTATAATAATAAATTAGCGTTATTCATATTGAATTAGAACCCCGAATAACGTAGGATTCTCTTATTTCAAATCTGTTCCATGTTGAATCAATTAAAATCACTTGCTTGCACACCACACGCGGGGCTGGCGTGTGGGTAAAAATGAGGAAAGAAAGGATTAAAAATGACTCTTATGAATCGTCTTAATGAAAGAGCTGTCGCATCATTAGGGGCTGGCAGATATGATGATGGTGCCGGCTTGCTACAAGAAGTATTTTGCGTGATTTGTCGTTGGAAGCACTGAGAAAGATAGAGCAAATGAGCACTCTATCGTACAATGTTTTCTTTTTTGGGTTTTCTTTTTTTAACGAGGTCGTGTTTTCCTCGTTAAAATTGCATGACAAGATTATGAGATAAAATAAATTTAAAGTGCACACCCATGCATTGTACTTCTGTGTACGATTGGTTTGTTGGAATAACTTATGCTTCTTAAAGGGGGCTTTGAAATCTTTTTAAGGCATATGTGGAGGTGAAAGGTGAGTGAAGGTATCATTATTGGACAGATTTTTGTAACAGTACTCTATTTTTATGACTGCATGGCTTACTTCGAGAATTTCAGGAATAAAATGACGTAAGATCTTTACATTCCATGTTTGAGCACTGTTGAAGAGGGGCAATCGGTGTGGTTATTTTACCTATTGAGGTCAATATTTATTGTGGCATGGCTTCAACGCCTAAAACTTCAGGGATAAAATGACGTAAAAGATTTTCAATACCATGTTTGAGTGTTGCTGTTGAAGAGGGACATCCAGCGCAGGAGCCGCGCATATTGAGATAAACAATACCATTTTCAAATCCGCGAAAAGTAATGTCTCCACCATCGTTGGCAACTGCGGGGCGGATACGTGTTTCAAGGAGCTCTTTAATGGTTAAGACAATATCAGCATCTTTTTCGTCATAAAATTCTTCGTTAAGGGCATGGGTTTGTGCTTGTGTTGTAGCGTTGGTGGTGATCACTGGCTCATTGGATAGAAAATGTTCCATGATTGTGCCTAAAATGACGGGCTTGAGATGTTGCCATTCTCCTTCTTTTTTGCTTACGGTGATAAAATCATAGCCTAAAAAAACACCATTGATATTGGGAATATTAAATAGTTTAGCCGCTAAAGGTGAGTTTTTAGCTGCTTCTTCACGGTCACGAAATTCTAATACTCCCTCAGAAAGAACCACGCGTCCTGGCAAGAATTTAAGTGTTGCAGGGTTTGGGGTGGTTTCAGTTTGAATAAACATAAATTCTCCTTTTATAATGAAGGATTGGGAAGATCTTACATTGTAGAATATTATATTTTTTAGGCAATAGATCTAATATCTTCATCGGCAAGATTGCTAGGAATAACAATGACAGGGATTGAAAAAGCTGTTCCTTTATTCCCGATTAATTGAACAAGGGGTCCTGGCCCTTCTGTATGTCCACTGGCTGCTAAAACAATCAGTGCAATCCTTTTATCTTCGTCGATCAGTTTAGAAATCTCATCAATTTTTTTTCCTTCACGCACTACTATTTCTGTTTCAAGCGCATGGGTGGTGCGGACTTCACTGGCAATGTCTCCTAATATTTTATGAGCACTTTGCTTTGATTCTGTACGCATAACGTTGTTTACACCCAGAAAATGTTGAAATTCTACACTATCAACGACACAAAGTAATACCAATGTTCTACTAGTATTTTGGGCATGCTGTGCGGCAAACGCAACGGCACGCCGACACTCTGGTGTTTCATCGATAATAACTAAGTTTTTTTTCTTTGGTTCTTTTTTCGGATTTTGGGGTTTTGAAATCATGCACTTTCTCTATTTTGTACAAACGATTTTTTTGCTCTCTACAGTTTTTAGTTTTATTATTTTTATGTATCTTGCAAAAATCCAACAATTTCACGAATTTTTTTCATATTTTCTTCTGCGAGCATACTAGCACGTTTAGCGCCATCATGCAAAACAGAGTCGATATAATCATTTTCTTGATGAAGGCGACGTAACTCCTCTGTTATAGGGGCAAGCTTATGGACGGCAAGGTCGGCTAGAGCTGTTTTAAAATGCGAAAATTGTTGACCAGAAAATTCTAAAAGAATCTTTTCTTTGCTAACTTTGGCAAAGGCGGCATAAATACCAAGCAGGTTATCTACTTCTGGTCGTTCTTTTAAAGCGGCAAGGGTATCGGGAAGTGGAGCCGAATCCGTTTTGGCTTTGCGTATTTTTTTTGCGATAAGATCAGCGTCATCGGTCAAATTAATGCGTGAAAAATCTGAAGGATCTGATTTTGACATTTTTTTCGTCCCATCGCGCAAAGACATAACGCGTGTGGCTGTTGTTCCAATAAGCGCCTCTGGGAGGGGAAAAAAGCCTTGTCTTTTTTCTTCATCCGTTTGCATAGAGACGCCAAAATTTAATTCGGCAATACGCTGTGCATAGTCGTTGTTAAATTTTTGTGCAATATCGCGTGTGAGTTCAACATGCTGTTTTTGATCTTCACCCACTGGAACATGCGTTGCACGATAGACTAAAATATCAGCAGCCATCAAAGTGGGATAGGCAAAAAGCCCGAGGGATGCTTTTTCACGATCTTTTCCCGCTTTATCTTTAAATTGTGTCATGCGTTGAAGCCAGCCAATGCGGGCAACACAATTTAAAATCCAGGCGAGTTCAGCATGTTGAAAAACACGTGATTGATTAAAAATAATATGTTTTTGAGGATCAATACCGGCGGCTAAAAAGGCTGCTGTCACTGTTCTGGTGGATTCGCGTAAAGTAAGGGGATCTGGGTTGACGGTGAGCGCATGCATATCCACAACACAATAGAGACAGTGATGAAAGTTTTGTAGTTCAACCCAATGCTGAATGGCTCCAAGATAATTGCCAAGATGTAAGTGACCACTCGGTTGTACGCCGGAAAAGACAAGTGGTGTGAAGGTATCCATAGGAGTGCTCTTTCTTCAATTAAGGTTATTCATTTTATTGTTTTTGACAAAGTATAGATATTATGAGCGTTTTTTCAAATTTTTAAGCGTGTGAAAAAAGGAACGGGTGTTGAATAAAAAATAGGCACTAAAATAGATCAAGAATATGCCGAGCATAATCCCTACTAAGGTGATCGCGCGCAAGAAAAAGGATGCTTGTGAGGATAAAGGAAAAGACAAAAAACCAAGCACATTCAATCCGTAATAGAGGGCTAGTGCACTCAAAAGAGTTGCCATCATGAGACATAATATTCGCTTTATCAGTTGGAAGTCGTATTTCCAATAACCGCGTTTGATAAGGACCCCCCAAAGCAACAGTGTGTTGACCCATCCAGAGGTAATTTCAGCAATAACAATGCCTCGTGCAGATAGAATAGGAAATAATGTTAAGGCGAGACCGATATTGATAAAAACGCAAATACCTGTAAAAATCATCGGTGTTTTGGTATCTTCATGGGCAAAAAAATTAGGAATAAAGACCTTAATAAGAACAAAAGCTGGAAGTCCTAGTCCATAAAGCTCTAGTAATTGTGCAACATGGTGTGTTGATTGACTGGTAAATTGTCCTCGCTCAAAGAGCAAACTGACTATGGGAGTGGAGAGCAGCAAAAAAGCGATGGATGCTGGAAGTGTTAAAAATAGCGTTAATTCAATAGAGCGGTTTTGTAAATGGTGGGTTTCTTCATGCTTTTTACTTCGCAAAGCGCGTGTTAATTCTGGTAAAAGAACGGTTGCAACGGCAATGGCGATTACGCCTAAAGGCAATTGATAAAGACGATCAGCATACATCAAAGAAGAGACAGCACCAGATTGACTAGAAGCAATATTGGTATTAATAAGCAAATTAATTTGCGTGATGCCACCCGTAATGGCTGCGGGGAATGCTAAAGTTAATAGCTTACGAACATTAGGACTTAAATGGGGCTGGCGGAAGGAAATTTTCATGCCACTTTGACGCAAAGCAAGGGCAATTAAGGTGAGTTGAATAAGACCTGCTGCCAATACACCCCAAGAGAGATTTAAACCGATATGCCAAGCGTCAAGTTTATAGATCCAAGCATAGGCAAGCACACCAATCAGAATAATGTTTAAAAAGAGTGGGGCAATGGCGGCAATAAAATAGCGTCGCAGCGCATTAAGCATGCCCCCCATCATGGCAGCAAGCGACATGCAGGTTAAATAGGGAAACATGATCGCCGTAAAATGAATTGTGGCGTTAAGCTTTGTTGCATCTTCGGTAAAACCTGGAGCAATAATGGTTCGTACCAAAAAAGGCATACTGAGTTCCATCGCAATCGTTAACAGTAAGAGCAGTGAAAAGAGAACGCCAAACACCTCTTCTGCAAACTTGCATGCCGTTTCGTGACCATCTTCAGTGATTTTTTTGGCAAAAAGAGGAATGAAAGCAGCATTAAAGGCACCTTCAGCAAAAAAACGGCGGAATGTGTTGGGAAAACGGAAAGCAGCATTAAACGCATCAGAAACAGGACCAGTCCCTAGGGCTGCGGCCATCAACATTTCGCGTACGAAGCCAAAAATACGGCTCATGAGGGTTCCGGAAGCAACTGTTGCAATTTTTTTAATCAATGTCATAAAGATATATCAACTTTGTTGTAAAAGAGAAGCGATGACAGGAGAAATAAAGCGTTTTAAATCGTAAAAATCTGATCTCTATCCTAATCAAGGATACTTTTTGAAAGCGTTTTACGACGGTGTTTATCTTTCTGTCAACAATGGTGCTTGAAGACTTTTTTATGCTCCTTGTTTACTGTTGCATTAAAATTTTTATTGTTGCCATAAAATAATTAAAATTTCTTTTTCAAACTGAAATATGGGAGTGATATCATAACAGTTTGAAGAGACATGTAGGGATATATAATGATAATTTCTCTTTATGGTGTGATGTCGTGAATAGTGCAACCCAATGCCGTTCTGTTTTATGTGAGGGGTGTGCCCCTATTAAAAGAATGCAAATAAAATAAAAGCGTGGAGCAATACGTAATTTCCATTATTTATTCATTATTTAAAAAAAAACAGCGCTTTAGATGTTTTAAAAAGTCGTAAGGCTAAGCTAAAAGGTGATGGTAAAACTGGTGATTACTTTTCACTTTTACGGCTTTATGTTCTCCCAAAATTTGTCTGCCCTCCCGTTTTAGAGATTACATAAACAAGAGGATAGGAAGATATGATCTTTCAACAGCATTTTTGCTGTTCAGGTTTCTTTTCACAGTTGATGAGGATAAAATCTGAGGAAATAAGATAAAATTACTCTCTCATGGTTTCCATTCTCGTTGAGGTGCAATTGATTTGCCGATGAAGGCAAGGGGATAAAGGCTATCATTTTTACCAGAGGGGGCGAAAAAGTTAAAGTTTATGAACCTTTTAGACATTCATTGTCATTGCTTTTGCGTGCGCCGTTTTGTGAGGTTGAATATTTTCTTGTCTTTTGGGACTCTGATTGACGTTTTCTGTCATTTTTTGCACTTTAATTGCTTCTTTATCAAGGGTGTTGGAACATTTTTTTTCATTGTTTTTCTTTATAGATTGATGCTGGATAGATTGATACTGGTTTGGTGCGAAGCGCTCATCGAATTTATGGTTATAAAAATACATGGGTTGTATATGCGGTTCTATCTCTTTTATCTGCTTGATTATTTCCATAATCTCTTTTGCTTTAATGGTTGATGTGCCAAGACTCTTCGCAAGTCTTTCAGGATTATTTTCTTTTATAACTTCATGCTCGTTTGAAGATAAGCGCTCATTGATTTTTTTGATATAAGTCCTTATCTCCCCCCTTAATTCAGGAGAGTTTGATAACATTTCTTGCTGTTGTGCTTTTGACAAGGAAAGGAGATTTTTCATCCAAGCCTTAGGCATTTCTACCGACTGTTCACACCGCCTTTGTTTTACATGATGGGTATGGAGAATGTCTCTTTCTGTTTGTTTAGAAATATTGATATAACGATCAATGGCTCTACAGAGGGGCAAAATATTTTCTTCAGCATGGGCGCGCGCGTTGTTTTTTATGCCAAATACATTGCTACCAGAAAGCTTAGAAATCGATTGGGGAGAGGTGGTAATTTGATAGGTGAGTTGTTCTCCTTCAGTATGATTTTCATGGATCATCTCAATTCTTTCCCGCAAAATATGACGATTGCCATAAATGATTTGGCACAAAGTTTCTATTTCTTTTCTTCTTGCTTGAATGGAAACGTTGTTTTTTATCCTTGTGGCAATTTCATTGTTGGTAAGGGGGGCTATTGTTTGTGCGGGGATAAGCACTTCTTGCTGGTTTTGAATTTTTGGTGCTGTAAAGGAGAGGGCGTCACCGATTTTTAATGTCTGTATTTGCTCTGGGGTGAGATCTTTTTTATTTCCCAAGATGAAAGTTCCGTTAGCATCAAGCATAAAGCCATTGGGTCCACTGCCTCTGTAAAAGCCTTTATAGGTATGACCTTCTTTTGCTGTTATAATAAGATGATGATGAATACTCTCAAGCCCGATATGTTTCATACTGTCCATGAATTCTTTTAAAATAAGTATTTTTTCTGGATTTGAGATATCCTCAAGCAGATGTTTCATTTCTTCTTTATCTTTATGTTTTAGCGATGCAATGCTGGCAAGATTCATGCGTTTTTCTGTTACAAGAGAAAAGTCGAGTGTGTGGCCAGCAACTTGCCCAAGTTTTTCAAAAAACATTCGTTGTGTGCGTCCATTACCTTCTCTGAAAGGATGCGTATAGTTGAGTTGTATCAACATTTCAGTGACATGTTCAATAAATGTTTCGCGGGTTAAGCCTTTTAAACTATTCGTTTCAGCAAGTGTTTTATCTAAATTGTCTAGACCCTCCTGTATCTGTTTTGCTGAGGCAAAAGAAATACCAGCTTTTTTCATCATTGGCATATAAGCAACGGTACCATCTTCAAATGTAAATGGTTTTTCGCGTGTTTGTCCGGCCCATTCAAAAGTATTTTTAAATAGGGTGTGATGAATATATTGGAGATATGTGGAGGTTAGTTTTTGTGGTGGCGCTTCTTGGCGCAGATGAATGATTGCTTTTGTTGTATCATGGGCACATTGCACTTTTAATTTTCCATAGTCTTTTATTCCATATTTATTCTTTAAGGTGATACTATTGGGATAAAAGAAATTACGATGTATTGTCTTATTTTCTTCGGTTTCAGGCGGTGATGATAATTTCTCCTGTAAGGTGAGAGGGACGGTGTCCGTTTTTCTTGTACCAGTATCCCAGTATGCCATTGCTTTTTTTGGGGGCTGTTTTGTTCTTTCTTGATGATCAGAGCGTGTTTCCTTTGTCATTTTGACAGATATTGGATTATTTGTCGCTGTATTACTGCTCTGTAAAATGTTTTTTTGAAAATCTTTTTGCATTTGCCTCATAGCGGAAGCCGATTGAGCAATTGGTTGTGCCATTTGTTCTTTTTCTTGTTCTTGCAAACTTTGGGGCATAACTTTAACGCTGTCATGTAAAGCATGAGGGGCAATACACGGTGAAAAATGGGCTTGTTCTTTTTTCTTTGTTTGAATGGATGCGTTGTCTTTGCTCTTTTCAGTTATTTCATCGTTTTTAAGAGTGGCTCTTTTTTCTTCTTTTTCTTCTGGAAGCAATGTTTTTTGCTGGGTTTTTTCTGGGTTTTGAACTTTTTGTGCTGTAAAGGAGAGGGCATCACCGATTTTTAATGTCTGTATTTGCTCTGGGGTGAGATCTTTTTTATTTCCCAAGATGAAAATCCCGTTGGCATCAAGCATGAAGCCATTGGGTCCACTGCCTCTATAGGTACCATGATAGGTTTCTCCTTCTTTTGCAACGACAGCGAGATGATAATTTTTTTCATCCAATCCAAGCTCTCTCATAGAGTTGGTGAATTCTCGTAAGAGGAGCAATTTTTCTGGATTTGAGATATCTTCAAGCAGATGCTTCATAGGCTCTGGGTTGCCATGTTCCATGGCAGCGGCGCGGACAAAGTCTTTACGTTTTTTGCTCACAAGAGAAAAGTCTAGCTCATGTCCTGCTGCTTGAGAGAGTTTTTCAACAAACAGTCTCTTTGTGCGCCTATTGCCCTCTCTGAAAGGATGCAAGTGGTGCAAATCTATCATTATACTAGCTGCTTGTTCAACGAATTCTTCGCGCGTTAAGCCTTGTAAATTATTCTTTTCAGCAAGCGTTTTATCTAACTTTTCTAGTCCCTCCTGTATTTTTCTGCCAATCGCAAAAGTTTTTGTAAATTCTTTTCTTTTCAAAATGGGCATAGAAGCAACAGTGCCATCTTCAAATGTAAAAGGCTTTTCGCGTGTTTGTCCGGCCCATTCAAATGCATGGGAAAAGAGGCGTTGATGAAGGTATTTTAGATAAGAGGCATTAAACTGCTCTGGTAGAGGTTCTTGGTGCAGTTTTATCATTTCTTTTTTTACATCATTAGAACAGCATTCTTTTAATATTTCTTTATCTTTGATGCGGTATTTATTTTTAAGCACCTTGCTATTGGGGTAGAAAAAATTTTGCGCTTCTTCATTGATTTGCTTTGAAATGGCTGCATTAATTACAGAGTGTTGTTCTTGCAATTCTTCCTGTGTAGAGGAGGCACAATGTTCTGTGTTTTCTTTCATGCATATTTCCTTTCAAATGGTAACATTATTTTTGAAATCTTCTTTGTTTACATTTTTTGCCTTATATTATTTTCATAGCGTTTTCTTCAAAGAAGAATGCCTATTTGAATGATTGAAAAAATTGATCTTATTCGCATGGAACAAAGTTAAAGTTTATAATTTTGAAGTATTATCGTGAAATTTTATCAATGAATTCTGTAAAATAATGGGGTGTCTTATTCAAAAATTTCTGTATTTCATACACCGTCTTTGGTGCAATCTTGGCAAGATAATTGCACCAAAGTTTTGGATAAAAAGCCAACAATTAGGAGATTTATCACGACAAAGCCATTGCTTTTGATGTTTCGGCTCTGCGCGGTCGAACATGCGGCTGGTCTTCTTGTCTAGAAGTTGCTGCAACTTCTTGATGCCGCTTTGCTGTTGAGCGTTCAGGCAGCTTCGGGGGCTGCGATAAGCTTTGCTGCTTTTGTAATTTTTTATCGAGATCGGTAAGTGGTTGATGACGTTTTTGTTGTTCTTCCTGATGGTTTTGCACAATGGTTTCTCTTAACTGTTTTATCGTATCAGCATAATCCTTAATGGCGGTACAAAGGGTAGGAAGATTTTCTTCAGCAGCTTTGCGTGCTCCGTTTTTTACGCCAAGGTTTTTTCTACCAGCAAGTGGAGCAAAAGATGTAGAATCCTTTTCAATTTGAAATACAAGCTCTTCTCCCATCTCTGGAATTTTGTGCATATCTTCTAGTCTATATTGCAAAATAAATGGATCCTTATAAACAATTTGGCACCAATATTGGATCTCTCTTTGACCATATTGAACCGATGGATCTTTTTGAACTCTGCGGGCAATTTCCTCATTTGAGAGAGGCTTTATTTTCTTTTCTGAATTGAGCGGATTTTGTAAATGTTGATTTGTTAGCTCTTCCTCTTGTGCTTGTCGCTGATGTTGTTGTTCCGTGTGAGAACCTTGTAAAATATTTTCACTTTTTGTATATTTTGAAGTATACACATAACCGTTAATGGCAGCACATAGGGTGGGAAGGGCTTCTTCAGCTTGTTTGCGCGCATGATTTTTTATGCCAAGAACTTTTCTACCAGCAAGCTTAGAAATAGACTTAGGCTGTTCTGTAACATCCCATAAGAGTTGTTCTCCCATATCAGGGTTTTCTTTAATTTCTGCAATTTTTTCTTCTAAAATAAGTCGGTCGCCATAAACCTTTTTGCACAAAAATCGTATCTCTTCTTGATATGCTACGAGCAATAGCTCTCTTTCCATTGTATTAATAGATGGTTTTTGTTCGTGAGACGGTTTTGGTTGTTCAATTGCTGTGTGTGGAGAGGCAGGCTTTTGGACGACAGTATCGCTTTGTTTTCTGTTTTCCATACGGTGCGATTTTCTTGAAGGCGGGATGGCATATGTTCCACTGTCTTGTGATGATGAACTGCTTTGCTGCCTGACTTTCATATGTGATGGTGTTTTGGGTCTAACACTTGGTTCGTGTGTTTCAGGATTTTGGATTTTTGTGCCGTTTTGCACTCTGTCTCTCATGCGTGGGGGTGTTTGCGGAGCAGGCGTTGCATAGAGATGTTCTCCCTCTTGAGCTGTTGTTTTGTTTTGTTGCTTATCTTTTGCGCGTGGAGGTCTTTGTGGAGCTGCTTTTGTGTGCGGAGAGGAATGTTCTTGGATTTGTGAGCTGGTGATTTTTGTGCCGATTTGTGCTCTTTCTCTCATGCGTGGGGGAAGGGGCGGAGCCACTTTTGTCTGTAGAGAAGGGGATTCTTGAGCAGTTGGTTTGTTTTGTTCTCTATCTTTTGCACGCGGTGGTCTTTGTGGGGCCATTTTTATGCGCGTGGAGGGGCTTTCTTGGGTTTCATGCTTTTGGATTTTTGCGTCGGCTTGTGTTTTTTCTCTCATGCGTGGAGGAGGGGGTGGAGCCACTTTTGTCTGTAGGGAGGGGGACTCTTGAACTGTTTGTTTATGTTGTTGTCTCTCTTTTACACGCGGAGGTTTTGGTGGAGCTGCTTTTTTTTGTGGGGGAGGCGTCTCTTGGTTTTTGGCGTTAGGAGGCATTGTGCTGGTTTGCATTGGGCTTTTCATACGAGGGGGTGGTGGTGGAGCAACTTTTGGGTAGTGTGATAAATTTTCTGGGCGTTTTTGTACAGTTGGTTTTGGCAAACTTTGAGAAACTTGGGAAGGAGGGGTTCTGGTGGGGGATTGTTCAGCCGGTTGTTGAAATTTTTCCATCATTTCGGTGATAAAAGGGGAGGGATTTCTTTTTTTCATGCATGTTCCTTTCAAACTCTTCCAATATTGTTTTTAAATACTATTTAAAAATGTACGTTGGTTTTTATTCTGTTTTATGCTTTTTCATTTGCTTTTATGAGAGAGGATATGAAACTGAATGGTCTCGCACGATTTGACTCTCTTAGTGCAGATCATGATCACTCTCTAAAGATTGTTTTCTCCAGTGTTTGGGTTAAGGGACGGAAAAATAAATTTTGTTTCAATTTTTCTCTCTTTCTTGGCGCAAACACCTCTTTCCTGTGTTGCGCCAAGACGTTAGATTCAACGTGAAAACTTATGTCTGTTTAGCTGGCAAAAGCCATCGCTTTTGGGGCGGCAGTTTTGCGAGGACGAATATCTGTTTCTCTTTGTTGCGTAGAGGGTGTTGCTCCTTCATGCGTTACTATTGAAGGCTCAGGGCGTTGAGCAGTCTGTGAGACGCTTTGTTGTTGATGCAAATTTTGCGTTCTGTCAGAAGATGCTTCATTGTGTTCTTGTTTTGCCTGCTGAGTTTTTGAAAGGCTCTCTCTTACTTGTGTTACAGCTGTTGCATAATTGTCAGCGGCGTCAATGAGGTGAGAAAGACCCGCTTCAGCATGTCTGCGTGCTTTATTTTTAAAGCCACAAAAGTTACGACCAGTGTATTTGTTAAAAGACTGAGGATTTCCGGCAAGTTGCTGTGCCAGCTGTTCTATTGTTTCAGGGTTTTGGAAAAGCTCTTCTGTTTGTGATTGCAAAATGTTTGCGTTCCCAAAAACAACAGTGCACCAATATTTGATTTGGGCATGGTGTCTTCTGACTTTTGAATGTTGGTGAATTTTGGTAGAAATTTCTGTCTCTGAAAGCGTTTCTTTTTCGCGATGATCTGGTTTTTGCAGAAGTTTAGCGACGGCTTCCTTCCCCATGAAGCGTTCATAGTTTTTGAGTTCTTGCTCTGGAGATTGTAAGAGGCTCTCTCTTGCCTGTTTTACAGCTTCTGTATAACAATCAACAGTGACACTGAGAGCGGAATAACTCTCTTCCGCTTGTCTACGTGCTCGACTTTTGAAGCCCAGCGCGCTGGTACCGGAAAGTTTAGCGATACTTTCAGGATAGGCTGCCATGCGCCATGAGAGCTCTTCTCCTGCAGCGGGATCTCTTTGAATTTCCTGCATTTGTTCTTGCAAAATGTTTGGGTTACCATAGGCACTTGCGGATAAACGTTGGATTTCTTCTTGATAGGTTCGAACCAATGAATGGTGTGGAAGCAATAGAATGATCTCTTCCTCTGAGATAACTCTTGTTGCCCTCTGGGTAACTTGTGAAGGAATTGTTGCGTGTGTCGTTTCAGCTTCTTGCGGTCTTTTGGTAGAGCCGCCTCTTGTTAACGAAGCTGTTGGATTTGTTGATGCATATACAGTTTCTTCGCTTAAAAAAGATTGTCTTTCCTCATCTTCTTCCGGTATGGATGACAGTCTTTTGCTTTTTGAAGGCGTTTCTTTAGGAAGGGGGGCTGCTGCGCCTGAGACCTCTGCCGCCGCTTGTTCATAGAGCTTTATAAGTTCTTGTATTGAAGAGGATGGAAAAGGATGAGGGTGTTTTTTTTTCATGCATGTTTCCTTTCAAAAATTGTTTTAGAAAACCTCTTTGGTGCATTCTTGCCTTTTATGCTTGGATCGCTTTGAGACAAAAGAAATATCGAGCTGAATGAGCTTCCAAAGATCTGCGCTATTTGCAATCAGCTTAATGGACATTTGTGTCTTTTATACAGTTTTTTTGTGAAATATTATCAATAAGTTATCAATAGTCGGCATGAATTACAGGCGCCATTTTTAGGGCTATTTTTTGTAACATTCTAAAACAATTCTTGGCGCAATCGCGATAAAATGATTTGCGCCAAGAAACTCACTGAAAAAAAGATTACATGAAAAACAAAAACTATCTGTTTTTATGTTTATGCCCCCTTACATGGCATAAGCTATTCCTTTTTCTCCGTGTCTTTGTCGTTGAGGGCTGTGCTCTGGACTATTGTGTTCTTGTCCTCTTGTGTGATGATGACGATGATGATGATGGTGTCTCTCAACTTGCTGAGAATTTTCTTGATGGCGTCTTTGTTCCGCTAGAGGGGTTTGCGATAGTCTTGTTGCTGCGTCTTGTACAGCCTTTGTATAACCATCAACGGCATCAACGAGCGATCTAAAACCATCTTCAGCTGCTTTGCGTGTTTGATTTTTTAAGCCAAGTGTGGAGCGGCCAGCAAGTTTATGTATAGATTCAGGATTTTCAGCAAGTTGATTTGAAAGGTCTTTTCCTTTAGTGGGATCTGTAAGTATTCCTTGCAAGTGCTGCTGGAAAATCGTATCATCGCCATAAACAATTTTACTCCAGTGTATGACTTCTTCTGCATGTGCTTGGACGTGTGGATTTTTTAAAAGCATGACACTTATTTGATCAGCTGTGAGGGAAGATGAAGGCTTTCCTCTTTGGTGCGGAGCAACCGTTGTATAGTCGGTTTCAGGATCTTCTGTCCTTTGATGTTTACCTCTTGAAGAAGGGGTAACGCTGCTAACTGATGCGTATAGAACATCAGTTTCATGTCTTGGAGAAGCAACCGTTGTATAGTCGGTTTCAGGATCTTCACTCCTTTGAGCATGATGTCTGTCTCTTGAAAGAGGGGAAGAGGTGCTAACTGATGCGTATAGAACTTCCTCTTCTGGGGTTGGTCCGCGCTGGTTTCCTCTAGTTGGTTTATTAATTTTTGCATAGAGGGCTTCTGGATTTGCAGAAGGATGTGGATGATGTTTTTTCATACATATTTCCTTTCAATATTTTTAGAAAACCTCTTTGGTGCATTCCCCACTTTTAGTTTTGATAACTTTTATATAAAGGAAGATATCCAACCGAATGACCGCCAAAGATTTTGCGCTATTCAATATTGATATGTAATGAACATTTATGTCTTTTATACAGTTTTTTTATGAAATTTTATCAATAAGTTACAATAAATTACAGGATCCACTTTTAGAACTATTTTTTGTAACATTCTAAAACAACTCTTGGCGCAATCCCGATGAAACGATTTGCGCCAAGAAACTCACTGAAAAAGTGATTAAACGAAAAACAAAAATTGATCTGTTTTTACGTTTATGTCCACTTACATGGCAAAAGCCATTCCTTTTTCTCCATGTCTTTGTCGTTGTGGGCTGTGCTCTGGACTATTGTGTTCTCGTCCTCTTGCGTGATGATGATGGTGGTGATGTCTGTGTTCTGGGTCTCTTTCTGGACTTTCGTGTCTTTGACTTCTTTCTCTTTCCTGCTCCCGTGTAAACTGTTTATGGAGCTTTTGTGTATTATGTATATGTCTTTCAAGAGCTGAGCAAAGGGGAGCAAAACTCTCTTCAGCTTCTCTGCGGCTTGGAGATTTTACACCAAGTATTTTGTGACCTGCAAGCTTACCAGCGCTTTCAGGATTTTCTGCAAGCTCCAATAAGACTTTTTCTGCACCCTGAGGATCATCAAGGATCTTCGCAAGTGGTCCATTCAAAGCATGCTCGTTTTTATAAACAACTCTGCATCGCTCTTGGATTTCTCTTACACCATATTGAAAGTCTACGTTTTTTAAAAGCTTTGTTGTAACCACATCTTTTGGGGTTCTGGGAGGGGAGATTTTTCTTCCTCCAACGCCTTGATAGATGGGATTTTCTAGTTGTTGGGATTCTTGCCCACCTTCAGCTCCCATGCCAACCGTTGTATAGACAGATTCGAGAGGTCTTTGGGGAGAGTGCTCACCACGTTCACTAAAGTCAAGCTCTGCATAGAGATGTTCTGGTTCATGGGGATGTCGTCCACCCTGCGCACCTCCACCAACTGTGTCGTAGGGTGTTTGCCAACCTTGCGCCGCCAGATCCGTTATTGAATAGGGGTTTACGAGTCCGTCGGTGCGTCGCCCATCACTCGGTCTCCCACCAAGTCTGTCATAGGGATTTCCTAGTGGCTTTTGGGGAGCATAGGCCGTTTCTGATGGTTGTTGAAGTGTATATTGAGGTGAGGTGCGCTGTTCTTTGGGTGGCTTATTAACTTTTGCGTAGAGGTCTTCTACATTAGAAGCTCCTAGGTTTTGTTGGTCAAGTGGCTTTTTGGGAGCATAAACCGTTTCTGGTGGTTGTTGAAGTGTATATTGAGGTGAGGTGCGCTGTTCTTTGGGTGGCTTATTAACTTTTGCGTAGAGGTCTTCTACATTAGAAGCTCCTAGTTTTTGTTGGTCAAGTGGCTTTTGGGGAGCAAAGACCGTTTCTGGTGGTTGTTGAAGTGTATATTGTTGTGGGTTGCGCTGTTCTTTGGGTGGTTTATTAACTTTTGCGTAAAGGGGGGCTTGGCTCTGGGGTTGTGGGTTCTGGGGGGCTGGTTGTGGGTGACTTTTTTTCATGGCTGTTTCCTTTCAATATTTTTAGAAAACCTCTTTGGCGCATTTCCCACTTTTTGATATTTTTTAAGACAAAAGAAGAATATCAAACTGAATGGTCTCCAAAGACTTCGCGCTATTCATATTGATATGTAATGGATATTTATGTCTTTTATACAGTTTTTTTATGAAATATTATCAATAAGTTATAGTAAATTATAGGATTCATTTTTAGGACTATCTTTTGTAACATTTTAAAACAATTGGTGGGCGCAATGGAGATAAAATGATTGGTATAAAGAGTTTTGTTGGAAGGCAAAAGTTCACGCGTTTTTAGCCGGTAAGAGCCAGCGATGAGGAACGACTAACTTTCAAGCTGCGAGCTTGGCATTGTGCTTCTTGGGTGTTCTTTACAGTATTCGCAATTTCTTTTGCTTTGCTTTCCGATGTCCCAAGGAGGCAAGCTAGTCTGGTATAATCTTTTTCTTGTATGGCTTTACGATCTTCTGAGGATAGACGATTGTGTAGTTGTCGTGAAAAGGTATGGAGTTCTTGTCGCAGTGAACGAGAATGGAATAAAGCTTCCCTTTGTTGTTCTTCTGGTAAGGCAAAAAGGTTTTGTAAATTTTTTCCAGGTTTTTCGACAGTGTGGTTCAGGCGATTTTGTTCTCTTTGGTGTTGCTCTAGAATTGCATCTTTTGTTTGTTGTGTTATTGCGCCATAATTTTTAAGGGCTTGGCTGAGTTGTGGAACAGCCTGTTCGGCTTGTCTGCGATTTGAACTTTTCATGCCAAGTATTTTACTCCCAGCAAATTTAGAAATTGATTGAGGGTTTTGTAAAGTTTCATCGGCAAACTGATTTCCTAAGTTTGGAGCTGCCGTTATGATATCTAATGTTGTCTTTAAGGCGTGGGTTTTACCATAAACAGTCTTTGATAAATTTTCGATTTCTTTTCGGCTCCCTTCAACATAAGCGTCATTTGAAATCCTTTCAAATAACTCTTCATGGGTAAGAGGGGCTAATGTTTCTTTTGGGATCAGTGTTTCTTTTAAGCTTTGAACGTTGGTTTTTTGAAAGCAGAGGCGGGCACCGTTTTGTAATGTTTTGACGAGTTCTGGGGTGAGATCATCTTTGTGTCCGACGACGAAAGCCCCTTCTATTTCCATGACAAAACCTTCTGCTGAAAAACCTCTAAAGACGCCTTCATAGGTTACATCTTCCTTTGCTGCAACAACAACACGATCGTTAATTTCATCCAGTCCAGCGTTTCTCATTTGGGAGATGAATTCTTTTAAAACAAGGGATTTTTGCGGATGGGTGATATCTTCAAAAAGATCTTTCATCGGTTGGGGATTGCCATATTGCATGGCTTCAATACAAGCTACTGCCATGCGTTCTTTTGTGATGAAAGAAAAGTCAATGGTATGCCCTGCTGCTTGTCCAAGTTTTTCCATAAACATTCGATTGACGCGCCCATTCCCTTTTCTAAAAGGATGTGCGTGCTCTAGCGCCATAAAAACTTCAGCGGCACTTTCAGCAAATTCTTGGCGCGATAAACCTTTTAAATTGTTCTTCTGGTTCAGTATTTTTTCGAGTTGTGTGAGTTCTTTTTTAATCTGTGGACCGATAGCAAAAGGAATTTCATAACCTTTGGGACGCATCGCTGGCATATGGGCAGAGGTGCCGTCTTCAAATGTAAAGGATGTATCACGGGTGTGGCCTGCCCATTCAAAAGTTTCGTGGAAGAGGCTCCAATGGATTAGTTTTAGATAGGAAGCATCAAATTTTTGTGGGGGTGGTTCATGGCGAAAATTGACCGCTTCTCTGGCTGTATCATGAGCACAGCGTTGATACAGTTTTTTAGGGTTTTTGATGCCATATTTATTTTTGAGTGTTTTGGTTCCTTTATATAGATAATTTTGCTCTAACATGTAATCTCTCCTAAGTAGGTAGGGTGATGGTTGATGAGCGTCTTAAACGCTGCATGTGAAAAATTCCCCTTCGCGTATTCTTTTGAGATTTTGGTTGTTATGAGAGGGAGCACTTTTCCCTCCAGTGTATGGGATGTATCAATCGTTTTGTGATGCTTTTGAAAAGCTTTTCTGATGTTTCCTTTGTTTATTATCTTGTACTGTAAAATGCTGGTATTTAGGACGCTGATATGAATCCCATAAGTAGTCAGAAAATGGATTTTCTATAAATTGACTCTGGGTAAAATCTTCGTTTTTTGAGGTGTAAGGAAGAGGTCAAAAGAAAAATGTTGCTTAAAATTGTTTTTTTCCTTTAACAAAGTTGTTTGCAAGAGCGCTTTGATGAGGAGCGTGGATATCGCGGGTGTAATCGCTCTTGGTTAGCGGATGGTGCTGGTACTTTTCATACACAGCTCTCAGATTGGTGAATCTATGGGCAAAAGCAGTCATCAAAAATTTTTCTCCATTATGTTTTTCTTATTGTTCCATATGAATATCTTGCCATACGAACATCTCTTTTGTGTATTTTTGCAACAAAATGTTTTTTATTTTTGTATTGTTGCTCTTATTATATTGCGCTGCTTTAAGATCCATAAGAGAGGAAACCCTTTCTTTGGTTGGGGAGAAAAGCCTTTTTCAGCGCTTTATCATTAAAATAGAACACTTTATGATATCGTAAAGGGGGAAAAGCTTGTATAAGAATGATTTATTCATTTTGATGTATATCTTAAATATTTTTTGGGAAAAATCGATGTTCTTGAGTGTAGGTGTTTTGAGAGTTGTTGTCTCAAAGATCAACCGTTTTTTTTAAGTCTTGATATTGGTGATTAGCGTTGTGAAATGTTTTTGCTTGTTTGTAGGGGATAAATTATAAACAAAAAGCTTTGGGAGCAAAGCGGTTTTTTGCAGCTGCGGCTAACATTTCTTTCCTTCTGAAATAGATGGCGCAACCACATCGCGAAGGGGAGCCTTGCATCAGAATAATTTGTTCATCTTGACGCATTTCTCGGATAACTTCGTGGGGTAAAATGAGTGCTCTTTTTAAAATATTCATATAACCACGAAAATCGACTCCATCTAAGACAAATAAAATAGGCTTTTGTAGCTTTCGTCGGTAGTAATCATGACGTTTAAAAGGAATTAACAATTATCCTGTCCAATTGCTTTGGATATGGTGTATATGCTATGTGCAAAATTGGTGGTAGGGCGCTTAAGTAGTCTGTTTTTTGCATGTATGATAAGAATATTAAAATATCTCTTCCACATAGGTGTTTAAATCAAAAAAACAAAGTTTCATATTTTTTAGTTGGCCATAGCAAGTGTATTTGAACGATTTTGTGTGCGTGTGTAGAATTGGCTATGAGCGTTCCTTGCTTTTTGAACAATGTCGGTAATTTCTCGTGCTTTCTGTTCTGATATACCAATACTTTGTGCAAGTGTTTCATAATCTTTGTTTGTGATCGCACTACATTCGTTTGATGAGAGACGATGTTCTAAACTGTTTATAAAAGTACGGAGCTCTTGGTATAATTGAGGAGATTGAGACAAGATTTCTCTTTGTTTTTCCGGTGATAAAGCAAAAATATTTTGCAAGTTTTGACTGGGATTCTCTACCGCTTTTCCAAGGCGTTCTTGTTTAATTTTATGGTCTCGAGTGACTATATTATAGGTAGCTTCTACAGTATACACATAATTCTCAATTGCAAGAGAGAGCACATCAAGATAATTTCGAGCGTGTACACGTGCCGGATTTTGTAGACCGCATATACTAAAACCTGCAAGAGGAGAAACAGAGTGCGGTGCCTGTTTAATCTGATTAGCAAACTGTCTGCCTAATTCTGGATTTTTAATAATCTCTTCTATCTGTTCGTTTAATACGTTTGCGTCACCATAAACAGTTTTTGCGTAAGCTCGGACTTGCTTTTGAGCTTTGAGAACGTAACTATCTAGCGCAACTGTTTTGGCACATTCACTTTTTGTGAGAGGCGCTAATGTTTCTTTTGGAATAAGCGTGTTTTCAAGCTCTTTGCTGTTGGGGGCGGTAAAGGTAATGATATCACCAGGTTTTAGTGTTTTTAATCGTTCTGGTGTGAGATCATCTTTGCTACCAATGATGTAAGTTCCTTGCATATCGAGTATAAAACTTTCTGAATAACAACCTTTATAAGTTCCTATATAGGTTTCTCCTGCCTTTGTTGCCATAACAAGGCGATCATCCACGTTGCGTCCCGTATTGTTTACGTGGTCCATAAATTCTTTTAAAAGACGTATTTTGGGGGGATTGGAGATATCCTCAAAAAGATCTTTCAACAGTTGTGTATTGCTATATTGCATTGCTTCGCTACAGGCAGCCATCATACGTTTTTGTGTGACAAGCGAAAAGTCAAGCTGATGTCCTGCAGCTTTGGCAAGATTTTCAAAAAAGACTTGTTCTGTGTGCTCATTGCCATCTATGAATGGGTGGATTTTGTGAAGAGAATAAAATAGACTCGTTGCTTCCTTGACAAATTCTTCGCGTGTTAAGCCTTGCAAATTGTCTTTTTCGGCAAGCGTTTGATCTAATTTTTGTAAGAGTTCAGGGATTTCTTCACCGGTTGCAAAATTATTGCCCCATTCCATTCTTTTCATTTCTGGCATGGCGGCAATGCTATCGTCTGTAAATGCGAAGGGGATATGGCGCAGATGTCCAGCCCATACAAAGGTATTTTTAAACAATTGTTGGTGGATATGGCATAGATAAGTTGAATTAAAATATTCTGGCAGGGGTTCTGCACGCAGATTGATCATGGCTTTTTGCCTATCATGTGAGCATTTTTCCAGAAAACGTTTTAAATCTGTTTCTCCATATCTATTTTTGAGAATTTGGGTACCAAGATAGATATAATTATGGGGTGAGGGAATTCCTTTTGTTTTTTCTTTTGCTTTGGGCATTGTTACATTCCTTATAATGTTACATTGTCTATGAGAGTGTGTTAAACTTTTTGTTTGAAAATCCCCCACGCATATTGTTTTGAGATGTTGAGACTTGGGTGAGGAAAAAATCCCTCAAATTCGTAGGTGTTTTTGAGTGTATCAATCTTTATCTTGGCATTTTTTTCTTTTACTGAGAGAGAATGGTTCATTTGGGTTGTTTTCATGCATATTGTCTTTTAATTTTTTTGTAGAAAAATTTCCCTATAAAAGCGGTGCCTTCAAAAGTTTCCTGATAGGATTCTCAAGGCATAGATATGATTGGTATTTATTATTTGGAGATGAGGAGAGTGCTTTATAAAGAAAATTGGCATTGGTAAGCACAGGCATAATACCATCATTTAAAGACTTTTCCCCATATTTTTCTTGTTGTATCAAGCGGGAATTCCTTCTTTATAGGCTTTTATGAGATAGAATCTCTGCTTTTATCCTTTGATGTTTTTGTTTTGATGCATTGCCTCCATTAGAGGGTGTTTTTTAGTTTTTCTTTTGTGGAGCAAAGCGGTTTTTTGCAGCTGCGGCTAACATTTCTTTTCTTCTAAAATAGATCGCTCGACCACAACGTAAAGGGGGTTGTCCTTGCATCAGAATAATTTGTTCATCTTGACGCATTTCTTGAATAACTTCGTGGGGTAAAATCAGGGCTCTTTGTTGGTAATTGACGTTGTATGAACTCTTTCCTAAAGATAAACCTCTTGATTTGTTTGTTCCGGTTACTTCAACGGTCATTTGGCCACAGCGTTCTGAAATGTCTTTGGCAGTTTGGAGATCTTTAATGGCAGCATAGCTGACAAAGGAACAACTTTCAAACCATGAACGTGCTCCTGCTTCTCCAAAGTGGTTGACCAACTGGCCTGAGGATTGATAGAAGAGCATCAAGGATGTACCGTATTTACGTCCACGGTCGCGGGCTTCTTCTAAAATATTCATATAGCCTAAAAGATCAACTTCATCTAAGACAAATAAAACACGCTTTTTATAGTTACCGTCTGCTGTAACCATGGCATTGAGAAAGGCGCCAATAATCACACGTCCAATAGCTGGATAACTGTTTAAAATGCTTGCGGGGAGATTGAGAAAAACATCTGTATTGCCATTGGTAATATCTGAGGAAAAAAAATCATCTCCGCAGACAAGATCTGCATAATTGGATAAAGAAAGCCATTGGGTGTCTTTTGAGGCGGTGGTATAAACCCCTGAAAAGGTTTGCTCTGCCATTTCTGTAAAAATACCAACCATTTCACGAATAAAAGGAGAAGGTGTTGTTTCTTGAATCATGCGTAATTGATTAACAACAGCTGTTTCTGATTGAGAGAGAATACCACGCAATGTTTTTAAATTGCGCTCGCTGTCTTCATATTCATCAGAAAATACAACATGAGCAAGAAGAGCTGTTAATAGATTATGGGCTTGTGTTGAGAAATATTCCGCTGAAGAATTATCTGATTTTTTATCTGTAAGAAGCAACTTTGAAAAGCTTACAATATTTGCTTCGCGTTGTGTGCGTGGTACGCTGTCGTCTAAAAGCCAATCGATGACATTAAAGTTTTTTGTTAACAATGAGTTGGGATCGAGAACAATGACATTTCTATTTCCCATTTTTTGACGCGCAAATTTGACCATTGGGGCAACTTCTGTTGAAGGATCAAGACAAATAATAGACCCTGGATAGGTTAAACACGTGGGAACTACTGTACTTGTTGTTTTATAGCCACCAGAACCAGCAAAAAAGATCATATGAGTTGAACCAAAATCAAGATTAAAGGTTAGCAAAGGGGCTGTTCCACCCTTTCCCCATGTTGTTTTATTGCCAGGTGCAAAGGGAATGTTGCACACATTATCTTGATCGACACGGTATCTTTCACCCACAACAATTTGCCCATTGGCAGGAAAGATTTTTGCTGCCTCTCTTAAATTCATCCAAGCGGCCTCACCAAAAATACCTTTTTTTGCACGCTTGACCTTACTTTTAGGGGGAAGGGTTGTTACGAATTGAATGATGGAAAAAAAAACACCAATGATGATGCCAAAAACAACCATGGGGTCCATGAATTGAAGAGCATAGCCCCATGTTATTCCTTGTTGGCCAACATAGGGACTTAAACGTTTTATTTCACCACTAATATAGTAAAGAGCGGTTGTTCCAAAAAAGACAACGGAGACAAAAGTGATCATTTTACGCAGGTGCAGTTTTTGCGAGAGACTATACAACAATGAAACAGCAGCCGTTAGTGCTAAGACTAATAAAGGCTCAGAACGAAGTGTCCAATAAATTTGATCGCTTTTTAGTCCATTTGTTATAAACAATAAAAAATGAGGGACAAGGAATATCGTTAAAGCACCTAAAGCGATCGGTGTTAAAATGAGTACCATTTGTGTTTTGGTATATTTCATTGTATTTTACTTTCAATTCTGTCAGAATATGTTGCGAAGTGCTCTTTTCCCGTTGTGTGATATGAACTCTCATCTCTTTTTGCAAAGGTGCAGATAACGCCAAACAGTTTTCGCTTATGAGCCTTTCTCATTAAGGAGGAAGGTTTTGTCTATTCTTAGCAGGCCATAGCGAATGCTTTGGAACGGTGCATTGTGCATACTTGTGCTTGCTGGTGTACTTCTTTGGTTTGCTTAATAATTTGTGTAATTTGTTTGGCTTTATTTTCTGATACACCAATGCTTTGAGCCAATGTTTCATAATCATTATTTTGAACTGCTTTATGTTCATTTGGTGAGAGACGGGTGTTGATCTTTTTTACAAAGTTGCTGAGCTCTTTTTGACATAAAGGATTTTTTGTTAAAGCTTCTTGTTGTAATTCTTTTGGCAAGGCGAAGAGGTCTTGCAAGCTTTGACTTGGCATTTCTACCGTTTTTGCACGACGACTTTGTTCTGTTGCATGTTCTTGCGTAATTTCCTTTTCAGCATGTTTTACAGCATACGCGAAATTTGCAACGGCAGTACAGAGCATCTCAAGATGATTTTTAGCGTTTGCACGTGTCTGGTTTTGTAGTCCACATAAACTGAAACCGGCAAGATGAGAAATAGAGTGCGGTGCTCTTTCAATCTGGTTAGCGAGCTGTTGGCCTAAGCTTGGATTTTTGATGATTTCTACCATCTGTTTGTTTAATGTTTTTTCGTTACCATAAACAATTTTTGACAATTGCTGAACCTGTTTTAGGCTTGCGTGGACACAAGAATCTTCTGCAACCATTTGGGCCGTTTCATTTTCTGTCAAAGGGGCTAATCTTTCTTCTGGAATGAGAATGCTTTCAAGCTTTTTTGTTTTGGGAACGGTAAAGGTAAATCTATCACCAGGTTTTAATGTTTTGAGTTGTTCTGGCGTGAGCTGTTCTTTATTGCCGATGATGTAAGCGCCTTTCACATTGAAAGCAAAGCTATCATAACCAGCACCCCTATAGGTACCTGTGTAGGTTTCACCTTCTTTTGCAACCATAACAGGACGATCATTAACATTGCGCCCAAGTTCTTTCATGTTGCTCATGAATTCCTTTAAAAGAAGTATTTTATTGGGATTAGAGATATCTTCAAACAGATGTTGCATTGGTTCTAGATCACCATTTTCTGCTACAGCAACACTGGCGAGCATCATGCGTTCTTTTGTAACAAGTGAAAAATCAAGCTGATGCCCTGCGGCTTTGGCAAGATTTTCAAAAAAGACCCGTTGTGTACGTCCATTGCCTTCTCTAAAAGGATGAAGTTGGTTAAGGGCGTTAAATAAGCTTATTGCTTCAGCGTTAAATTTCTCACGCGTTAAGCCTTGCAAATTATCTTTTTCGGCAAGCGTTTGATCTAATTTTTGTAAACCGTCTTGGATTTCATCGCCGAGTGCAAAAGGATTTTCCCATCCTGTTCTTTTCATTTCGGGCATAGCGGCTATGGTGCCATCTTCAAATGTAAAGGGGAGATGGCGCAGATATCCAGCCCATTCAAAGGTATTTTTAAATAAGTGGTGATGTATAGAGCATAGATAGGAGCTATCAAACTTTTCTGGTACGGGGGATTCACGCAGATTAACCATTGCTTCTGCTGTATCATGTGAGCATTTCTCCAGAAAGGATTTTAAGTCTTTTATTCCATATTTATTTTTGAGTGTTGTGGTGTTTGGGTAGACATAATGATGGGGAGAAACTGTCTGTATATTTTTTGTCTTTGCTTTTGCTTTTGGCATCGCAGCTTCCTTATAATTTTACGTTGTCCATAAGAGTGTTAAATTCCTCGAGTGAAATATTCCCCTTTGCGTATTCTTCTAAAATTTTGAGTGTTGTAGGATGAAGCGCTATTCCCTCTATCGTATGGGTGCTGATGGCTGCTTCAACGGCTTCACGGCGTTTTTTTAATTCTTCCTCTGTCATCGATAAAAGATTTTCTCTATTTCTGTTTCGTTGGTTTTCATGCATTTTTTCTCTTATTTGCAATTGTTGCTTTAAAAGAGCCTTTGGCAGCCGGTGTGATCTTCTTTTAGTCACCTCCAAAGATGTTTCGTTGTTTGAAGGGATCGTAATAAATTTCTGTGACCTTAAATTTTCCTTCAATCCGTTTGCATTGGATGATGATATCAATCATTGAAATCAACAGGCCTCGAATATCATCACGCTCTAAATCACCACCGCCTTCACTTTCTTTGACCAAAAGGGTCATCTGCTCAAAGGCTGCAAGTGCTGTTGATGCGTGAACCGTCGTAATGGAACCTGGATGGCCTGAATTGACATTGCGGATATAATAAAAGGCTGTACCATCTCGAAGTTCTTGCAAAAGAATACGATCAGGACGCATCCGTAAAGATGATTCAAGTAACTCTTTGGGCCCAACGGAGGCTAAGCCTTGTCCATCTTTTGAATAGAACATTGAGACATGGTTAGGGTGTGGTATCACCAATTCTTGCGTGTCTTCAATGGTGATAATACGCTCTTCTTGAGGGATTTTGGCGATTAATGCTTTTGATAATGTTGTTTTACCCGAACCGGTTTTTCCCGCAATTAAAATATTTTTCTGGCATTCTACAGCTTGATTTAAAAAAGAGACAAAGTCTTTATTACAGTAGGCATTGGCTAATTTATGCTCGATGATTTTGAGTTCATTAAAACGAGAATGATAGTCATTCAAAGGTGTGAAAGAGACCTGTTCACAGAGCGAGAAGAGGCCTTTCTTGGCGAGTTCTTCGAGAGAAAAACTCTGCGATGATGGTTTACGAATTGTCATACTAATCGTGTCTTTTTCGACAGCCGGCGGAATGACAATTTGAATGCGCTCATTGCCTGGTAGCGTTGCAGATAATATTGGGTTTTTGTCCGATATGTTTTGCTTGGAATAGGAGGCGACAACTTTCGCAATCCCCATAAGCTCATTAAAAGAGAGCCTCGGTGCTTCTATTGTTTTCCATCCATCAAATCCTTCAGTCATGACTTGATAGGGACGATTGATAACAATTTCAAAGAGTCTATCATCTTTCAAAAAAGCACTGATGGGTTCAAGTTTTGTGAGAACAATCGCAACGGTTTCATCGCTCATGGTATGTAAGTTTGAGTTCATTCTAAAGTTACCGCCGAATTTTTGTAAAAGTTTCTTGAAACAGCTCGATTGATAATCTGTTTTTTGTTTTCGATGACTTTCAATTTATAAACGCTGGAAAAATCTAAATCGCGGGCAACAAAGATATTCACCATTTCCCCTTGGTTTTTGGATAATGTTGGAGGAATATTGGCGTAATTTTCTACGAGAATGTTTGCGATGTTTTGTCCTGAAGAGATTGTTTCAGTTTCTTCTTTTTCCTGTTTTTTTGATAAACGTTTATTGGCATAGTGTGTTGCATCTTTTATTAGTGAGACAAGAAGCGCAGACCCAATCCTCTCGAGCCAATGGTTATCAATATCTCCATCCATACCAGAACGCCCTAAAGCATCCGTTGCCGGTGAAGCTAAAGATATAATGATACCATTGGGGGTTTTTGCTCTATTCCATAGTACAAAGAGACGTGTTTGGCCTTTTTTCAATCCGGCGCGATATTCACCAACAATTTGGGTGCCTTTATCAAGAAGCACAACACGACCATTGTCTGATAAGATATCTCTGGAGATGATACAACTGGCAAAACCTTGTTGATCACTGTTGATGGCTGTTTCTAAAATACAAGGAATAGAAGTTCCCATCGCGATGATGTAGTTTCGATTGCCAAGGGTTGAAGCACGAATACCTTCAAGCACTGTGGGTTTGAGAAGATGATTAAAACGTTGTGTCGTTTCATCAGGTTTGCTTTCAAGTTGGTGAGGCAAAGCACCATTATTTGTTTGTGAATCTATTTTGCCTTGTTGTGTACTTGCATAAGCTAATACAGGAGCACGTTGTGCTGCCTCCAGCAGTGAGTCATCAGAATTTAATTGATTGATGTTTGGTGTTGGTAGCTCGACTTTTGGTAATAGAGCGTTATTTCGTTGAGGCTGTTCAAAGGGGGGAGGGGTAGGCTTTGCAGGATGAAAAAGCTCTGTTTGTTTTATAACTTTTCCTTCTTTTGAAGATTCAATTGGTTGCTTTTTGTCTGTAACAAGTGTTGAATAGGCTAAATAAAGACAGACACTGAAAAGAATAATAAGAGCAATAGCTTTCCCCACATTGTTTTGTTGACTTTTCCCTTGAGCATTTTTTATTGTATCGCGATCATTAATGCTTTTTTCATCCACGGTGTTATTCATGGCTGCTTCCTAGGTTCACTTTACGTTGTACAGATGGTGATGTCGTACCTGTTTCAGGATTAATTCCTTTTGGTACGAACCTTTTGTTAAAGATGCACAATACTTCATTCCCACGTCGTAGCGTGAATTGTGCAGCTGTTGCATGAACAATAACCTTGTTGCCTTTAATCGATTTGGGAATAAGCGCTTCTTGCCCATCAGGCGATACAATGTAAATGGCAGGGATTTCAATGTTGCCTAAAAAGGTAAAGGTTGTTGTTTTCCCATTATCATAGACAGAAGCAGGTTCAATAAGAGATGAGCCTTGAGCTTCATAAGCCCAATTGCGTGGTCCAAAATCTTCATGGATATTTAAAATATCATTGACAAAGTTTTCTTCACGTTGTTTTTCTTTTTCTGCTTCGGCTAATTTCTTACGTAAGGCTTCATCTTCTGGATAACGAAACTTTACCAAGAAATACGTCTCATTGCCGGCTGAAACATCGCCTTCACGGACTTGTAGCTCGAATTGATAAGAGCGTTGTGTTCCATCTTGGCGGCTTGTGACAATTTGTAAATTTGTCACAGGCTGAACTTCACGTGGTTTGAGAAAAACAAAGTGTCCAGCCGGTGCAACTTGCCAAGCAACCGAATTTCCAATTCCTACATAGGTTACTTCTTCATCAACGGCAAATTCTAGTTGAACCGAAGAGCGAATGGAGCCAATGATTTGTACGACGTTGTAGGGGTCATAATTGACAAATCTGATGCGGTTATCTTTACGTGCACTGACAGGCGCTGTTTCCGCAAGTGAGAGAACTGTGTGCAAGCTGACAGTGATCGTAAAAATTAAAGAGATTGTTTGTAAAAGTCTGATCATTTTATCACCTCTGGATCAGATCTATATTCCGATACTTGAAAACCAAGAGGGTTGATAAGACGATCAGACGTTGAAATGTGTGCGTTCACGTAGGAAAAATTTAAGATTGAAATCCAATGGGAAATATTTTCTTTTTCATTCAAGTCTCTGATCGTTTTATAGTAACGAACTTGGATAAGATCTTTACTTATAAAAGAGATTGATTTGATTGTGATCGTAGCAATCATGTTATGATAAATGTTTTGCGGACTTTCTGGATTATTGCCCGCGTACCATTTTGCAAAACGGTTTTGTTCTTTTGGAGAAGATAAAAGAGAGACTAAGCGAAAATTGTTTTCTGCTTCTGATGCTTGAAAACCTTCACGAGCGCGAACGTATTGGCTGGCAAAATAACGCGTTATCGCTTCATCATAGTCGTTAGGGGATTCTTTTAGGGCGCTTACAGTGTCAATAATGCCTGTTGAGTTATCAACGCGGATAACAAAAGGCTCTACTGTTTTCAAAGGCGTCAAAGCTGCGACAGCTAAAGCCAGCGCAATTGTCATCAATCCAAAAAGCACTGTTAAAGCCATGGAGATTTTCATCCGCACACGCATGCTATGCATGCGATCAATGTCAAATGAGCGCGCTTCTTTTATATATTCTTCAAGGGCATCACTTTTCACGCATAACCTCCACAGTTTTATCAGATCGTGCTTCATGAATAACCGGCTTTAATAAAGCTGAATTGGCTGTTACTTTTTCACTTTCCAAAGTATTGAGAATGATGGGAGTGGTAACAGGCTTTACGCTCTTTTCTGGGTAGACAATGTTTTTATTGTCCCAATTCCACTTATCTTTATTTAAAGCGCGTGTATGTTTGCCATTACAGCGTGGTGGTTTTTTAGGGCCACTCAAAGAGGCACAACCAGTAAGAGCGATTGTTAGGACCATAACAAAAGTTATTTTTCGTTTCATTTTTTGAACTCACAAATATCTTGGAATACAATGCATGAGAGCCTTTGTTCTGAACATTTTTACAAGTTTATGTGATGCAAGATTTTGATTGGTTTTGTTGTTAGACCCAAGATGTTAGATCTTATCTGAAACAGGATCATGGCGTGTGCGCCAAAGGGCGCACACAAGGCAAAAACAAAAATGCTTATTCTTTTAAAAAGGTGCTTTATCTTAAAATCGACCACGACCGCCTCCGGATTTACCTGCTTTTGCTGCCGCCCCTGCCGCACTTCTAACAGCGTTACCGGCAGCTCCTGAGATTTGTGAAGTGGCACTTTTTACTGCATTGCCACTCGCTCTTGCACCATTGGAAAGCATTGTAAAAATCTGTCCTCCTGAAGAGACACCAGCGTTAAAGTATGGTCCGCCAGAGGCCAGCGCTGTTGCAATACCAGGAAGCGCACGGAAGATAATAACTCCTATGATCGAAATGACGATGACAGGGGGAAAAAGAACATAAATTGATTCATATGAAACTTTGAGAACCTGTAGGATAACTTGACATATAATAGTTCCAAGCATGATTACGAGAACTTGTAAAATGGTAAAATTGATCAAAGTTGTAATCCATGCATCGGAGTATTTTCGCGTTGCATTGAACAAATACAAACTAATGAATAGAGGCCCAAGACCTATAATCATGACGAGTGCAACTTGTGCAAACATTTGCACAATAAAACCACCTATACAAAAAAGAATAACCGCGAGAAGCATGATAGAACCAAGAAGACCCACAATGATCTTTTCAAAAAACCAAGCATTATATAAGACTTCTTGATAACGCGAACTTGCTTTTAACAAAATATAATCAAAAACATTGGAGCTTGCAGGATTACTGTTAAGCGCATTCCCAATAGCATTGGATAAATCATTGAAGAAAATATCCTTGACATAAGTATTAAATGTATCCGCATTCGTTGCCATTGTTGTAACAACAACGATTTTAACAACATTATTGAGAAGACTATGCATGGAAAGCGCAACGCGACCTGTCATAACATTATAGCCATAAAGAAAGATAAAAATGATTGCGGCGAGATTTAAGGGCGCTGAAATAGCAGAAGACAGCCCACTCACCGTCGTGTCCATCACATTATCAAGGGGTTTTAAAATATACCCAGAAACGCTTTCAAAGGGAGAAAAACTAAAGTCTGACATTTGTACTTGTACTTTCAAGTTTTTCTTTTAATTGTTTTTCTTTTTCTTTTAATTGTGCCTCAAGATATTTATGCTTTTTTTGTTCCTTTTCTTCACGTAGCTCATCTTTTGTCTTCGTATCTCTTGCTTGAATCATATCAAGAGACTGAAGTTTTAAAGAATTCACTTGAAGATCGGCTTGAAGAAGAGAAAGTTTTATTTGAAGCTCTTGTTGAAGGGCTTGCAATTCTTCAGGCTTAGTGTCTTTTTTTGATTGAATATTTTCAAATTGATGATTTATTTCTTTGATTTTATTTGCAGTTTCAGTTGCGCTTTTATAAATGTTTTCAGCTGTTTCTGATTTTGCAGCATCTAATTTTTGTGTGTTCTCGAGTGCTTGTTTATAATATTCATCTACATCGGGTGTTGTTTGCGCTATTGCATGAGAAATAAAAGAAAAAGATAACAGTGTAACTAAGCCATATTTTTTCATTGATTTTTTCTCCTTTGATAAAATATGGGCAGCCATTTGTCAGGGGCAGCTCCATATTCGTTGATAATTTCATTCATGAGTTCAATGTTTTTTGTTGTGCCGCTTAAAACGGCGATCTCATCATTCATTCCACGTAAGTTAAGTTCTGCAACGACGGAACTTTGTCCTTGTTTGATGAGAAAACGACGGGATTCTCTGCTTAACTCTGACTGTATCAGTTCAAATTCACGCTCAGTAAGTTTGAAAGCTTCGACATAATCATTGTAATTTGCTTTTTGATTTGGAAAAAATATTTGGGTGGGGCATTGCTCAATAATTGTGTGTGCGATTGTTGAGTTCAAAGCATCTTTAGGGCTTTGTGTTGCAAAGAGCATCATGCCATTTTGTTTACGGATTGTTTTTAGCCGATCTTGCGCAAAAGCTTTGAATGAATCATCTTCTAAAGCTTTCCAGAATTCATCAACGACGATAATGATACGTCGCCCATCAATCAAATCAAGAATGCGGTGAAAAAGATACATCATTAAGGGGCGCCGAATTTCTTCATTATCTAAGAAATCGGTCATGTCATATCCAATGAACTGCGCATTTAAATTGAGATCATCTTGGTCATTATCAAAAACCCATCCTAAATCATTGCCTCTAATCCAGCGTTGCAGCCGTATGGCAATTCCTTCTTTGGATGTGTTGTCAAAAAACAGTTGAAGGGCACCAAGAGAGCGCTGGGTTGGGGGTAAGTTTTCTAAGGAATCAATGGCTTTGGCGATATCTTGTCGCTCTTCTTCTGTTACGATTTGCCCTTCAGCAGTCACCAGCTTTAAGATCCAATTACGAAGAAAGATTTTATTTTTTTCGGTGTATTCCATGCCCTTTAAGGGAGCAATACCCGTGGGCTGCCCATTTTTTAAAGGTTTGTATTTCCCTCCTCCAGCCCGTACAAAAATCTCTGCTCCTTGATCTTTATCAAAAAAAACCATTGTTGGATTGTGTTTTTGTAATTGTGCAAGAAGAAAATTAACAATCACTGTTTTACCAGATCCTGATGGACCACAAACAAATGTGTTTCCAAGATCGCCATAATGAAAATTAAAATAGTAAGGTGAACCAGCCTGTGTTTTTAGCAATGCGACAGCAGCTCCCCAAACATTATCGTTCAGTTTTCCAACAGGGAAAGAATGGAAGGGCGATAAAGCGGCAAAATTTCTGCTGGTAATGGCGCCTGAACGTGCACGATAGCTAAAGTTTCCAGGAAGCTGTGCCCACCATGCTGCTTCCAATCCTAAATCTTCTCTGGCAATCACGGCTCCTCCATTGGTTAAATGGGAACGTGCTTTTGATAAGTTTTCAGACAATATTTTAGGATGATCAGCAAAAACAGCTAAAGAAATGTGGTGTTCTCCCAAAACAAAACGGTTTGATTCTAAATCATCTAGCGCTTCATCCAGTGCATCGATTTGTGAGCTAGCACGGTCAGCTGCATTGATCATTTGATTTTGTTTGCGGCTCATAATCGCACTGGCGGCTGCCTTACTTTTAAAGACAAAGGATTGTGTTAAGATGAATTCAAATGGCACCGTAAGCAGACCATCAGTCATACCTGGGCGTGTTTTAGAAGGATACTCTTTCCATCCAAACATGCCCACAAAGCGTTCATTGCTTTCATGGCGAATTTCGATAATTTCTTTCCCAAAAATAACACGATCCGAGTAAATTGTTGAAGCAATAGTTCCAAATGTGAGAGGAATACGCTCACGTCTTCCCCCCACTAGCTGGTGGAGAAATTCACTTTGTTCGGCAAATAAAAGTCCTTCATGTTCATAGATGGATAGCAGACGAACTTCATATTCTTCCAAACCTTGCATAAGATCTTGACTTAACTCTTCGAGTTTACGAATAGCTTCCTCATCGGGCTCAGATTGTGTTTTCTTGGCTTTGCTCAAGCGCTGAAAAAATGAAACCAGCTTTTCTGTTTTATCCGCGGCCGGATTCCAAAGCAGTGAAATAAATAGATCATTTCTATACAGTTCTTGCGAAACCATTTTCTTTTTATATTTTTCATCTAATGTTGTTGCAAAAGATGAAAGAAAATGACCTTCTGGGTATATCGTTTCACGGCGGCGGATGATGTGAGAATATAAAGCAAGCCGTTCGTCTGCGATATTTTTTAAAAGGGTGTTTAATTGGTTGTGTAAAGAATTTAATTGATCAATATCCGCAGTGTCAAAATTTATACCCTCAACAGCCATCACAACCATTAAACATCGTGAATTTAAAGCAACGACATGTTGGTTGATGTAGCGTATATAGGGAATATATTCTTCAGGCAAAGTTTCCCGTTTCATTATTGACATCTGTTTCACCAATTTCGTTCCTTCAGCTTAGTTCCTTATAGGTGCGGATAAGGCGTAAAGGGGAGGTAGAACCTCCTCCCCATCGGTTGAGGTTTTTTTGTTTTCCTCGGGTATTGAGCCATGCAAACAATACGCGAAATTGATTGTGATCGTACTTTGTCACTTCTCGCAAAATAAAGTGCATCCCAATCCCAAGACCAAACATGGTAAAATCACTGGTCAAAATGAAAAGAATGGATGTCGCCATGACATTGAGCGCCATCGCTTCCATTGTAACACCAGCAAACATGGCCGGGCGCGTACAGGCAAGGAAAAGAGTATCTTCATTCATTTATGTTGTGCCCGCTAATTTACCGACGAGAGTGGGAGCACCAAAAACAATAGCAATCCCCAGAACACAGTAAGCTGCTTTGCGTAAATCAATAAAGCCGTACATCCAACCAATCCCCACAGCAGCAACACATATAATAGCAATGAGTCTTGCCGTTGGACCCGTCATCATTGCGACAATGTTGCCTAAAACACCATCGAGCTTCCCGAAACCACCTCCACCAGCAGTAGAAGCAGCATAAGAAGGATCTGATACAAGCAATGCGGTAAAAAGCAGCATGGTCACGATAAAAATGATGTTTTGGAATCTATTATCTGTCATTTTACCTCTCTTTAACAAATAATATTTGTTCATATGTCGACATTCCATTGCCTCTAACAAACTGGAAAGTGCTGTCATTTGATGACAGTTTAATTCTTCTCGTTTGTTTGTTTTAAAAGCCTTGATCGTGGATCTGTTCACTCTCAAGCTCTTCTTCGTAAAGAGACAGAAGTCTTTTCAAATTGAGATTGTGTTACATGAAAATGGCAATTTTAAGTTGTGTATATTGGTAAAAATAACAATATTAAAATAATGAAAGAAAGAATATCATTCTTTACAAAATGTAGTTAATCTGCAACACTTATATTTGGATTTTTTCTTTAAAAACAAGGGGATTGCTGATCAATAATCTGACATGATAGGAAAAAAACGAATTTTTTGAGCGAGCGTGTTAAGAGATGCTATTTAAATTGATTGTTATTATTTACATTATGGGGGCTACGGTGTGGGGATTAAGCCAATATAAAGATAAAATGGATTTCAGCATTCTTAAAACATTTGAGATGCAAGATATCCAAGATATTGTCGATCTCTATCGAGAAGAAAAAAAGTTGGGTAGATCTATCACCAAACAGCAATTAGAAAAAAATGAACCAGCTCTCGATTTGCAGAAGAGTGTTTCATTAAATGATGTTGCAAATAATGCTGTTGTTTTTCATGGTAAGGCTTCTGTTACAAGTGGGGCTACATTTAAATTACTGACGCCTGCTGCACAATCTTGGCGCTCACATATCTCCCGTGATATTCATCTTTATGGTGTGGACACATGTGCACCCCGTCAAAAAGCAAGATTAAATGATCAAGAATGGCCCTGTGGTGCGGTTACAACGGCTTGGCTTGTCACCAAAACACTTGGGCAGGATTTATCCTGTAAACAGGCTTTGATGCACAATGGTGTTTATTATGCGCAATGTTTTGTTCAAGGGGTTGATTTAGCTGAGGAAGGTCTTAAAGAAGGTATGTTGGTACTCTCAAAAGAGGGGAAAAATCCTATTCCATCCCAGTATCATCATGCGGAAGAAAAAGCACGTGGCAACAAGATTGGTCTTTGGTCGAGTGATTTCACTGAACCTTTAAAATGGCGGCGAGATAATGGATCCTATAACCCCTTTGCTAGTCCATGATTGGTTTTAACGAACATATTTACTTAAATTTTTATAGAGAAAACTTTATCAATAAAATTGTACCAAATCGTAGAGCAAATTTGAATAAACGGTGAGATTATTTTCGTTTAGGAAGTAAATGGATGGTAATTCCCTTTTCAAGGTAGGGTTGCTTTCAAAATCGCTTCTCTATTTTTACTTATGTGTTTTATAAAAGCAGGAAAATGTCATTGTTGGTGGCAAAGCATTTTTGAGTATTTGTGTTTGAAGGAGAAGTGAGGCGATAAAAAACGCTCAAGAAACGGATTTCTAGAGCGGTGTTGATAAAAGTAAAAAATAAACAGACCCAAAAATGGTGTAACGTTTGATATAATGGATAAAATCTTTCACAATGCCTTAAAAGAATTCATAACAAAAGTTTTTTCATCAGAATTTTGTCTTCAGGATTGGATCACGTTTTTTACTTCTTTAAAAGTGATCAATCTGTTGCATTCCTTGAAAAGCTTTCATAATTATCTGCTTTTAAATTCAGACTTCCAAATGATGGATGGATTTCAAATAGACTCTACACGAAGAAATCTTCGTAAAATGATTTGCATTGCTGATTGTTTTCTATATATCACAAAACGTTTCTATTTAGGCCTCGATGGAGGAACAATAATCAACATACAAATAGGTAAAAAGAGCTCATACTTTTTTGTTATGGCTGCATAGTCCATTGATCGTGAGATTTAAGTATTATAATGCTCATAGGCTTTCTATAGGGCTAGGGGCGATGCCTATTGCAATGTAACTATTTGAAATCAGTTGGACAAAAGCATTAATGCGTCTTCTGATTTCGTCATTTGTGTTCAGTTTTTGCCCTTTCCCTTCTTATTGCGTTTTAATGTCAAACTCATACGATAGCTATTGTGAGCTCTTCTTTGCGTTATTTTACTCAGAGTATTCACTTTGAAAGTAAGCAAGTGATAGTGAGGCTGTATTCTCATACAGAAATTCAACCCTCATTTGGGGAGATGATATTAACAGATAAGGTATTTAAAGAGGAGTAAAATGAAAAAAATTATTTATTATGCATGACTCTATTATTCGTCGTGGGGTGTGAAAAACCTATAGCGTAGAAGATTTAAAAAAAGATGCAAAATTAAGAGAAGAATGGGGAACGAAGTGTTCTCTTTCAGGACAAGCTGTTAAGGAATCTAAAAATTGTCAAAATGTCTTACAAGCAGATACTGAAATGTTTTTCTCGCCAAAGCTTGATGCTCTAGACCGTGGTCATGTATTTTAATAAATACATATTACTCAACAGTAAAGTGTGATATAAAAATTCTAAAATAAAGAAGTTACGGCTCAACGAATGCTCGCTTCTTCAATTGTTATAGCGGATTTTTTTATCATTTTTCATCTTTCAGATGAGCTCCCCAAATCATATTCGCAATCCTATTGTTTGTTTCATCTTTGTTAGATTGAGGATTATGATCATGAGAAAACAGGATAGCATTGTCTTATAGAAACATCTCTTAAGGTATCCAAGCCTATTTTGCGACGCTGTTCGTAAAGGGGTATAAGGGTAAATCCATTGAGCCCCCCATCTTTACGCTTCATAACGGAATAAGCCGGCACCATCATTATATTTGCCAGCCCCCAATGTTGCGACAGATCTTGCATTAAGACGGTTCGTTTGAGGCATTTTTAATTCTTACTTAATAGTTTTTATCCATACGCCTCTTCCCACTTGTAACCTGCAAGAGATATAGTTTTGGTTGATTCAACATGGAACAAGTCTGAAATGAAAGAATCTTACGATATTCTGGATTCTCATTCAACATGTAAAACAATAAATTTTCTTTATAAATCAATGTTTTGCCTTATGATAGAGTTGGTGTAGCATTGAGATTTTAGAGGGAAAATATGCCTTTAAGACTCTATAACAGATACTAAGTCTTTAATAGCAGGTATATTAAATGTACATCATTTAAAATAAATAGAGCGTCCATAGCGAAAAGGGGGCCACTCTTTAAATACAGATAAATACTTATTCTGTTGTGCTGTAAAACGCTATTGTTTGCGGGTGTGGTGATATAAGACATAAAACTTTATACATGGGGTGTTTTGATAAGAGAGTGTGATGAATATTCAAGGGAGGGCTTGTTTATATAATTTTGTGAAAGGAACCATATGAAATGGGAAGCTGAGAAGGAGCTATTTTTGAAAAGGCGGATCGTTTATCAACCGGTTTGAGGAGGGGGGCATCCTTTTGGGGTGTGGGGAGAAAGACAAGAATAGGGTGTGTAGCACTTTATAGCTATGCTTTTAAAGCGTTTTAATTTTGATCACAAATTAAGTTTAAAATCGCTTTCTGCTTGACAGATGTGAGGACTCTAAAACTTTTTAAAAGCAAATATTCCTCTTTGCTCGAGGCGATTTCATCATAATGGTACGGGGCGTTGTCTTTTTTGATGATATCAGTGTAAAAAAAGGCAAGTGGAACATTCAAAATATCGGAAATTTCCTTTAAACGTTCTGCGCTCACGCGATTTAAGCCTTTTTCATATTTCTGGATTTGTTGAAAAGTGACACCTAAATGATGCCCTAATGTTTTTTGAGACATTTTTAGCACTTTTCGCCTAAAGCGAACTTTTTTGTCTACAAAAAGATCAATATTAAGATTTTGAGCTTGCATTTTCCCCCTCCAGGTGCGAGCGCCCTCGCATTGGTATTCCGGGAGCTTGAAAACACTGAACCCTAGTCAGCATTTTGCTTTTAGTGCTTGGAGCACCTGGACATAGCAAAATCTCCCGGAATTCCGGGATACCCACATAGTGGGTTTATTTTTACGCTAGGGTTTCGGGTTTTCAAGACCCCTTTTGATCGTTGCGTATGCGATCAAAACATTTTTCGATTCATAAAGTAATTTTAGGAGATTGGCAATAAAAATAGTTTTTCTTGAGACGGATAGATTTTTTTAAATAGGAGGTTGTTTGCCTTTCAAAGTTTTAAGGTTTGCTTACTCAACTCATGACATCAGATATGCATTTTACGAAGGTAAAGCTTGGTTTTTAAGCTCAAGTCACCGCTTACGGTGCTGTCCTTAACCAATAATCAAAATGACTTGTTTTGATGCGTCTGAGATATCATGATGATAGGGGAAAGCTTTTATGAGTAAAGAGCCCTCATGCAAAATAAACTCAAAACATTATAGATCTGATTGTTGTATATTCACATGTTTGTTTTGGAAGATATTTCTCAATGTTAGCGCCTATTTTACAATGGCGCTTCGTAAAGTATATAGCGTAAAAGCCTCTATGAATGGGATAAAAGCTATATTGCTATCTTTACTGAAAAAAAGATGCTCGGACGACATATACTCTCGGCCAGTTCAAAATATTACGACAGTTTTTGCTTTTGAAAGGGAGCATAAGAGCTATTTTTTCTTTCTTCACGTGTTTTTATCTGTACGCTCTCTGCTTATAATATGTAAGCGAATAGGTTTTGATTGATTCAATATAAACAAATTTGAAATGAGAAAATATATTGGGCTTTCTCATGATGCATGTTTTTAAGAGGGGGATACGTTTATTTTCTCAGTGAAGAATTTGAGTATTTTAGATAAAAAACTCTATCAACGTCGTTGTTGTTAGAATTAAAATTTTTATGAGAAAAATAGCATTGGGGAATGATAAGCTTTTGCTATCAAGCATTTTAGAATTTTGCACAACTTAATGATAACTTAGTTATTTTATCATTTCTTATGATCTCTATAGACGATAAAAAGTTGGGATATGGTTTGAGAAAGCAGATGACACAAGTATTATCTTTCGGTAAGTATTTTTGAAGTAAAAGACAGCTTTAAATGACAAATAGAGATAGGTGCACCATGAATGAACTTACCCATATTGAGACTATTATAGCGCATTATGATGCTGTTTTTTGTGATGTGTGGGGTGTTGTGCATAACGGTGTACATGCATTTGAACCAGCGTTGAAGGCGTTGTATAAAATCCGACAAATGGGAAAAACTGTCATTTTATTAACCAATTCTCCTCGGCTACGGGAAGATGTTGCTGCTCAATTACAAAGCATGAATGTTCATAGCGACTATTATGATGCCATTATCACTTCAGGGGATGTAACGCGCGATCTCATTCAGACTGCTCCACGTAAAGTTTTTTTCATTGGTTCACAACGTGATTTGGTGCTGTTTGAAGGGTTAGAGTGTGAATTTGTTGAAGAATGGGAGGCTTCTGTTGTCGTCTGTAGCGGTTTTCTTGAAGATTTTGACGAAGAACCCTCTGCTTATGAGGAGATGTTTCGTCGTATACGGTCGCGGAATTTACCTTTTATTTGTGCGAACCCAGATGTGATTGTCCATTATGGAAATAAAGAATTTTGGTGCGCTGGTGCATTGGCTCGTCTTTATCAACAATTAGGGGGGGAAGTGCGCATTGCTGGAAAACCTCACGCGCCTATTTATGAATGTGCCTTTGAAAAACTTCAAAAACTACGGGGAACAGTAGAAAAAAGTCAAGTTTTAGCTATTGGTGATGGTCTTTTAACGGATATTAAGGGGGCGGCTCACTTTGGTCTTGATGCCCTTTATATTATGGGGGGGATTCATCATTATGATTATACGCAAAAGGGTGTGGTTGATAAGCAAGCTTTGCATTCTTTTCTTGAACATCATGGTTATAAACCACAAGCAATCATGTGGGCACTTCAGTAATGACTAATTTTTTGCGTCTTCAGGGAATTCATATGTTTCCCTCGGCTTGGCGGGGAGCAGTGTTGGCACTTGGAAATTTTGATGGTGTTCATTGTGGGCATCAGGTGGTGTTGCAAAAAGCACTTGATTTCGCGCGTATAAAAAAGAAATCATCTGTTGTTTTAACTTTTGAACCCCATCCAAGAAGTTTTTTTCAACATTCAGCTCCTGTCTATCGTTTGACAGAGGCAGCTGAAAAAGCTGAAATTTTTAAAACCCTTGGTTTTGACGGCGTGATTGAACAGCCCTTTGATGCACAGTTTGCCGCTCTTTCAGCGGACGAATTTATTAAGTCGTTTTTAAAGGAAGTTTTTGATGTTTCAGTTGTGGTGACAGGCGAAAATTTTCAATTTGGTCATCAGAAAAGCGGAAATGTACATCTTCTTTGCCAAAGGGGAGAGAAATATGGATTTGAGGTTGTGCAAGTTTCTTGCGTTTCTCGTCCTCAAGAGTCACAATCTTTGATCATTTCCTCGAGTTTTATTCGGCAACTTCTCTCACAAGGGGAAGTGGACAAAGCAGCCCATTTGTTAGGGTATCACTATCGGATACGCTCCAATATTATTCAAGGTGAAAAACTTGGACGTCTTTTGGGATTTCCTACCGCTAATCAAATGTTGCCTCCCCAAGTTCGTTTGGCTCATGGTGTTTATGCGGTACGTTTGCGTCGTGCGAACGGTGTTTTGTATGATGGTGTTGCAAGCTTTGGTTGTCGTCCAACGGTTGTTAAGGATGGGGCGCCCCTTTTGGAAACCTATTTGTTTGACTTTAACGACGACCTTTATGGGGAAAGCTGTACCGTTTCTTTTTTCCAGTTTTTGCGAGGACAAGAAAAATTTGATGGACTTGAACCTTTGATTGCGCAAATGCATCGTGATGAAAAGAAAGCAAAAGAAATTTTAAAGACAGTACAACCATTATCAACGTTGGATAGGCTGCTTACTTTTAAAAATATGTCCTAAACTGATCTGAAAAAGAGAGAAGAGCCGTAAAAATAGCACTTAAAGTGATTATAATCACAAAGATATATTCCAAAACATCGTGGAATATATGTTTTTTCCGTTGTTGAGAGGGAGAATCGAATATCTGAAGATCTGATTTTGGCATCATTTTTTTCAAAGTTAACTTTATGGTTTTTGTTGTCATTCAAAACTTTACTGCTTGTTTCTTTCTGATCCGTTAAAACTCGTCATAAAAGATGCAGTAAAGAATAAGCAACCAGCCTATTTAGCAATAATAGACGTGAAGAGGGAGAAAGGCTGTTTTTAAAATTTCTTGCGATTTTAAGCTTATAGTTTGATAAAATTTAATTGATGACTTTTTTTATTTTAAAAGTTTATTGTTTCTTCTTTCTAATTTTTTTTATTATGTCATTTATGCCGTATCATCGTTTATGATGAGAGTTGGTTCGTGTAACCTTACGCATGTGATATTTTGTATTATGTAATGAATATTTTTACAAAAGTTTTGTTTGTCGAGTCTTGTGAAGAAGATTAGTGGTCAGCAGCAGTTTTCGTGCTAACCAATCACGTAAACGAGAATGAAGCTGCTGGAAAATGCTTTAAGTTTCGTTTCTCTTGTATATTGTGATGGGGAATGCATATTAAGGAGACTGCGATTGATTGTAGATAAAAGAAATCATTGCGAGAAAGCAGGTGTATTGTTTCAAAATTTCTAATGCTTTTGATGGATAAAGGCACAATTTTGTTGTCGTAACACGTCAATCTTTCAGATTTTCAAGTTAAAAACTATCTATATATTTCCTTTGTCTTTCACAAATGTAACGCCTATAATGCAAAGGAAAGACAGTCTTGTAAGGATATGAAAACACAAAGCCAATAATGTTTTGTTGTTTTTTGATAGAAATATTGGATAAAAGTTAGAACATCTTTCCAATCTATGTTCGGTCTATTCATGACTTTATGGTGTTGTTTTTCTCATAAAACTTTTTGTTTAGCGATTCTCAACGCGAGCAGTATGTTTGAGATAAGGATTAAGGCGCTTTAGTGCTCTCTCTACTGTTACAGCTTTTGTATACCAGATGGGGAGAGTCTATTGCTATATTCATTTGGATAATCTCTGAAATCAATCTACAGCCTTATTGGGGAAAAATATGAAGTTATCAAGGGGAAAATCAGTCCAGATGACAGTCTTTTTTACATTCGGGTTTGCCACTTTCAAAAGGGTCCAGAGCAATATCTCTTAAATCATGAAAATAACAGCTTCAGGCTTTTGTTGTTCTTTGAATAGGATATCACGTCCCACAGGTAAAATAAAATGCTGGAATATCCTTGTTTTGCTAATTTATGCACTTCTTTTAAAGAAATATCTCTCAACGCTTCTCATATTCATTTTCATGATGGCTCTCATGAATGGTATCATACAAGTTTCGTTGAGCGCTATCATCTTTATGCCTAATAAAAGAGCAATCCGACACCATCCGTTATATTGACAAGCCTTTAGTGTTGTACAGTCTAGGCTATTTGAGAGCGCTTATGAGAGTTTTTTCTTAACTCGTTTTATTTCACACGAACACTTCCTGCTTATGACATGCAAGAAACACGCTTTTGATTGCTTCAATATAAATAGGCTTGAGAGAATCTTACGGTATTAGGATTTATCATTCAACGTGCAAAATAATTAATTGTTATAAATCAATATGTTGTAGTTAACCATAGATTATGGCTTACGGCTTTTTTTATAAAATACTCTGCATGCCTTATAGGGTTTTCTTAGTGGTTTTACTGTCGTTTTAGGTGTCTGTGGCGTACGAATGAGTTCGTATTGGTAAAGGAAGAGAAAAAGAAGGTGGAGCAGTGATAAAAGGTGAGGTGAAAATAATTTTCTTCGATCATCATATGAATTTTCACGCATTTTTATGGCTTCGGGTGTGTATGCTTGTTGTATATTGAGGAGCAAAGCTTGCTTGTAGAGTTTTATGAAGTGGCAAGCCAAGGGAAAGGCGCAAGACAAAGATTATTGACAGATTGTTTTTTACAAATCGATGCGTATTTAAGAATCTTCGTCTTTTAAGGTGCGGAGGAAATGTGCGAACCCTCTGTTTAAAGACGCGCTAAACGATAAAGATGCAGCGAGCGTGATCCGTGATGACAATAGGCAAGAAGAGGCAGAGAGGCTGTTTTTAAAATTGTTTGCATGGCTTCAACAGCTGACTTTTCTATAGTTGGAGGAGAAATGGGAATGTGATAGGCTTTTATGCCATATTCATTTGCGACCGTTTTAATGCTAGAAAAGTCAGGTTGATGGAGCTCTTCGTGATCGGGGCGGTTACAGATAATTGTTTTAAAACCAGCTTGTGCCAATGTTTTGATATTTTCTATGCTAATTTGGGCGCTGATAAAAATATCAGGTTCAATTTGTTGTAAATTCATTTTTGTTTATTCCCAATTGCACGATCTTCACGATACCCTCTGGTCTGGTATATAGAAAGAACATAATGAAGGTAAGTTTTTCAGTGGCATCTTAACAAAAATATTCTTTTTGTCGAGAAGATCTATTTGGGAAAAATGAGCTGTAAGATGCAAAATATCTCACTCCGCAACATGTTCGTTATGCGATCTTATGAAAGACGGATGTTTGGTCTTTATGGATAATCTATAGTGTTTACTCAGCATAGACATTTCATTGTGTTGTTTGTTTACGCGTTTGCTAGAGGTACCCTTATTTCTCTTAAGCCCATTTTACTCTGTCGAGCGTCAAAGAGTATAAAATTCATGGATCACCACCCTTTTTACGCTTATGAAGAAGGAAGTCGGTACCATTGTTATATTTGCCAACCTCCAATATTGTAATAGTTCTTGGTACTTGAGATTCTGCATAAGAAGCATTTTAAATCCTTTCTTGTACAGTTTTTACCCACACGCCAGCCCTGCTTGTACGTACAAGAGATATGATTTTGATTAATTTAATATAAGAGGCATGAAATGAGAGAATCTTCCTGATTTCGGCTCTCTCATTCAACGTGCAAAACAATGAATTCTCCTTATAGTTTGTTGTATATTCAGAGTGGAGCTTGTTTGTAGAGTTGCATTAAGTGGATTGCATGAAGGGAGAATCCCAAAAGGCCGGTGCAAAATAAGAAGCTGGATCATTTACAGCGCATTGTTTACAGATCGACATGGATTTAAGAATCTTCGTTTTAGGGTGGGGGGGGAAGAAGAGCATGCCTCTTTTAAATTTATTTTGTTATTTTCAAGAATATCATCTTCATAATGTTTTGCTCATGTTAAAGAATATTATAAAAAATTGCGGGCTATTGTTATTTATCCTGAAAATGGGAGAAATGGTTATTTTGCACGTATTGGATGCTTGTTTCTTTTATTACTTTCAGTATAATCGTAAAAACGATAATACTGAAAGGCGTAATGGATGATCATTGGACTTTTGAATCAAAAGGGAGGTGTCGGAAAAACGACGTTGAGTGTTAATCTTGCTGCCAGTTTTGCACGTACTGGTACACGGGTATTGCTTATTGATGTTGACCCACAGGGAAGCGCATTGGATTGGGCTGCTGTACGTGAAGATGCTCCTTTGTTTTCAGTTATTGGTTTACCGCGTGCAACGGTTCACAAAGAGATTACACAGATTGGTCATGGTTATGATCATATTATTATCGATGGTCCTCCGCGTGTGACGGATCTTGCTCGTAGTGCTCTTATGGCTTCGGATTTGGTGCTTATCCCTGTTTTGCCTAGTCCCTATGATATTTGGGCAGCGGATGGAATTGTAAAGCTGATTGATGAAGCACGCGTTTATAAAGAGAATCTCAAATCTGCTTTTGTTATTAATCGTAAAATCGTCAATACAGCGATAGGGCGCGATGTGAACGAAGCTCTTGGCATATACCCTGTGCATGTTCTTTCTTCTAGTGTTGCGCAGCGCGTGATTTTTGCAGAAGCAGCAGCACAGGGGAAGGCCGTTTATGAAGTTGATAAGCAAGGACCCGCAGCGGCAGAGATTGAAGCGGTTGCAGCGGAAATCAAGGAGTTAGCACGATGAGTAAAAAAATTAAAATTGGCACAAAACCAACCAATAAATCAATTCCTTTAACAGCGGATGCATGGATAGGAAGCCACAAAGGGAGCATGAGTGGAGGTATGAAGCGCCTCACGATTGATATACCAGAAAGTTTGCATCGGTTGATTAAGGTCAGTTGTGCAAGTCGTGGAACTAAAATAGCTGATGAGGTCCGCGAATTGCTTTCACAAAAATACGGAAAAGTGTAAAAAATGATACGATAATTTCATTGGTTTGAGTTCTTTTTCTAGAGATGATATCGATTGTTTTTATACGAAGTTAATAATAAAAGTGCTCTTCTTTTTTCACGATGGTTGCTTCATTCAAGTTGTTTTTCATAAGGTTCTGTATCATCGCATGAAAGAGCTATGAGTTTGCGAAAAATTCTCCGTTTCAAACTTTTCCCTATAAATGTGATAATCATCATACTACTTGTGATCTTATCCGCTAGATGAGTAGATAAGTTTATTCTTCCATAAAAATTATCTTGATAATGATTTTAAACATCAGGTTATTTTTGTTTATTGTACTTAATACATGCGTCAATAATGTAATTAAGAGTAGCGTTGATTATTTTTTTCTGTTATGCAGTAATCCGTTTTATTAAATTATATTCATGTTTATAAAGGGGGGGGGATAAAAATAAGTAAAATTTACTGATATTGACGCGCTATAATTTTTCCTAATAAACAAAAGAATTCATTGAGCATATTATAGACAATATTTCTTACATTTATATGATTTTATAGTCTTAAATAGTTAATGCCAGCTGTAATGGTACGCAAGGCAATAGGCTTTTTTCTTCAATTGGAATGTATAAGATTGCTTTTTTAGCATTTCTATTGGCTTTTAAAAAGTGCAGGGGACTTAAAGCTTTCTTTCTTTTCCGGTGGTTTAGAAATGATAAGAGCGCAATTAGTTGACTAAAAGCTGTATTCTTTCGTTTGCAGGGAATTTGCAATGGGTATAGGCATGACGAATTTGGGGTAAGAAATCGTGCTGCTTCTCGTTACCAAGAGGTTCTTGAAGGAAAAGAAATGATTAAAAAGCTTTTTGAGAATGTCAAGATATCAGAATTTTTGCTGAAGTTTTAACACTTCAAATACAAAGAGCTGCCGTGCAGATAATGTTACAAATGCAAGTCTGATAAATGAAAGCGGCTCTCATGATTTAACATGTTTGCGTTGAAAATGTGCGTATTTGCAAAGGAAAATTAGACGCAAGGTCACAATATAGGAGGGGATGTGAACCCAAAGTTATTGTTAATAAAATATAAAACAAAGAGAGGGGTTAAATCATGAACAAGATCATTATAACAGCGCTGCTGCTTTGCGTGGGACTTGTCGTTTCTGGTTGTGAAAAAACTTATAGCGTAGCAGAGTTTAAGAAAGATAAAAAATTGATGCAAGAATGGGGAAAGAAATGCGATAAAATGGGCCCCTCTGCTTTTGAAACCAAGAATTGTCAAAATGTCATGCAAGCCGATATGGAACTTTTTCAAGAGCATTATAGAAATCTTGCAAAGGAACTTCGTGAAAGTAGCAAAAAGGGGAATGAAACTGAAAAAAAGCAGGATAACAATTAAATCATAAAAAATATATTGATAGCGGTATTTTTCTTTGTACGCGATTTATCATCATAGGTTGGGAAAAATCGCGTACAGAAGTAGATTTTTAAATTTTTGAAAATGCACAATGAACCGAATGTACAATTTTAATCGGGTGCTAAATTGTGTCCTAAACTTTGTAAATTTGAAAAAAGGGGAATTTTATTGATGAATAAAGCCATTATAACAGCGCTGCTGCTTTGCGTGGGACTTGTCGTTTCTGGTTGTGAAAAAACTTATAGCGTAGCAGAGTTTAAGAAAGATCCCCAATTACTCAATCAGTGGTTAGAGAAATGTTTTATTGCAGGAAGTTTTGATTCAAAAAATTGTAAAAACGCAGAACAAGCTGAATTAGAAACTCGTAAAAAATGGGGAATTTTTGGCTCTGGAAAGGACGACCAAGAAAAAACTGAAGATAAAAAGGAAGGGAATTAAATTATGAATAAAGTCATTATTACAGCATTGCTGCTTTGTACTGGACTTGCTGTTACTGGTTGTGAAAAAACTTATAGTGTAAAAGAATTTAAAACAAATGAAAAATTATACGAGGAATGGGCAAAGAAATGTGAGAACGATGATTCACCGCTCAAATCCTCTCAAAATTGTAAAAACCTTCGACAAGCATATGTAGAACTTTTTTTAAGGCCCTAAATTGTGTCCTAAACTTTGTAAATTTGAAAAAAGGGGAATTTTATTGATGAATAAAGCCATTATTACAGCATTGCTGGTTTGTACTGGACTTGTCGTTGCTGGTTGTGAAAAAACTTATAGCGTAGCGGAATTTAAGAAGGATCCCAAATTACTCGAGCAATGGGCAATGAAATGCATGATATCAGAGGATTTAGATTCTCAAAATTGTAAAAATGCAGATAAAGCGTATCGTGAAGTTCATGCCCGAGATTGGCCTGGTTCAAGCTTTGTACATGATGACGAGAAAAAAACTGAAGAGAAAAAGGAAGGGAATTAAATCATGAATAAAGTTATTATTACAGCATTGCTGCTTTGTACTGGACTTGTCGTTGCTGGTTGCGAAAAAACTACAGCGTAGCGGAATTTAAGAAAGATAAAATCTTACTTGAAGAGTGGGCAAAAAAATGTGAAAAGCTGGATCAATCTTCTATGGAGAAATCTAAAAATTGCCAACATGCCAGACAAGCATATATGGAACTTATGTTTGGCATTAATTAAAAACATACAGTTCAATAAATAAGGAATTGTTTAGTTCTTGATTCTATTGCGTTTTTAGGCTCTCTCTAACTTTTAGAGAGTCTTTTTATGGCTTCAAGAATTAGTTGTTTACGATCAGTACTCTTTGTGTAAACGTATGCTATACTGTCATTTGTTCAGCCCAAAAGTGTTTTTAATTGTAGATAGTATTGCCTCCCAATGAGTTGTTACGTGTTACTGCTAATTTTTTAATGTTTTGGTTACATGTATTTAAAATATGAGATTAAATCTATCTTTGGGGTGTTTTTTTGCGTTTATCACAAATAAATGTTTCATCACACTAAGATCGTCTTTAAGTGTTGCGGCTAATTTCGGAAAAATTAGGAGGAAACATTTGTTTGGAAATTACTTTCTCTGTTTTAATAAAGAGAAAAACATTCAGAATAGAATTATTATCGTTTCATACTCAAATGTTTTTCTCAAACTATTTTTAAAAAATTTCTTTTGATTTGAGAATATTATAACATTAGTTAAGTTGTGAGACAGTTTTGCTAGGACGGTTTTGCTGGATGTGTGAGGAATTGAGCGCTCTCCACATCTTTTCATTTTTCTCCTCTCTTTTCTGAGTTTACAAGGGTTTTCCTTGTTATTTTTTTATCTTAATTGTGTTGTGATATTATCATGTTGAGCGGTGGAGCGCATATAAAACTTTACGTATGAGGTGTTTTTTGTTCTCGAGTGTGTGATGAATGTTTTTCTGAATAACACTTTGATTTATAAAAATAATTTAATTATTTTATGTTGAATAAGGATCTCGAATAACGTAAGCTTCTCTTATTCCAAATCTGTTCTCGGTTGAATTAATTAAAACCATCTTCTTGCATGGTACAAGCGGGGAGAGCCGTGTGGATAAAAACTGTTGAAGAAAGACGTAAAAATGCCTCTTATGAATTATCTCAAGTGCTAAAGGTTTGTTGGCAACATTTGGGGCTGAAAAAGTGTGTGATGCTGCTGGTTTATTCTTTCATAAGGGTAAAGATGGTGTTCAATAGATTTATCATAAGCTTCATGAAATATTATTCTTTAGAGTTGTGATATGCCCTGAAGGGGGGAACTTACTCAATAAGGAGACAAATTATTTACAGATCGGATCTGATAGAAAATTTCGTTTTTTAAGCTGGGAGTGAAGTTGAGATTCAAGATAGCGTGAAAAGACGGACACTGATGGTTAAAAATGCATATAAAAAGCAGAGTTTATACTCAAATAGTTGCAAGCCATGTTTGAAATTAGGTGTGTGGTTTATCTGTAGAATTAAAATTCTGCTTTGCTCTTATGTGAAATTAAGATGCTCATTTGCACAGATTATAAAAAGCCAAAAGAGTATGCTTAGTATATTTCTATTACGAGAACTAAAATAACAACAAAAGTATTGATGGTGATAATCAAGGTTGAATAAAGCATAGCGGCTTTTACGAGATCAGCCATAAAAACCTCTTTCTGTTCTTTTTGAGGTGATTTTATGAATAACAATATGTTACAATCTGTAATATATGCTGATACAACATATTCGGCAAGCTTAAAATCGTTCCTTTTTTTATAAAAGCTTAAGGAGTTGGAGTATTGTGAATCCTAAAAAAGAAAGCTTTAAAAAGACTATTGATTGATTTTGTAAGTTTTGTGTTGCTGGAAACTTTTTTATCCTGTTATGCTATAAAGCACTGTCATTTATAACGGTAATATAAGACATATAAGTTTTCTTGGAACGTTTAAGTATTTTTTAGTGTACGATGAATATTCGTAGGTTTATTTGTTGAGCTTTTCGTTTAAGTGAATCAGATGAGGGGAAAGTTAGGAGAAGATCGTTTGACAAAAATTCGGACTGCGTACAGAGCCGATTGAGTTAAGATCTTAGTCCTTTAAGGTGAGCGGCGGAAGATAAAAATGTTTTCTGATCGTTTATCTCATAGCAAGATTGGTTAATGCTGCTCTAATGGGGCATGTTTTGCACAAAAGTAAAGAACGCTCCAAACGAAATATACTTATGTTGTATATTAGTATATTTGTATTGCATATTTATGTACTTGTTTTAAAGAAATATCTCTTAACGCACACGAAAGACATTTTACGATGACATTCGTAAATGTTATAACGGTAAATGTGAATAGTATAACAGTAAAGCTCTCGTGAAATAATATAAACTTTGAATAATATAAAAATCTATAAAATGCTATCATCTTTATACTTATGAAAGAGCAAGTCACAATCATCGTAGGCTTGCTTCCAATGTTTATTATAGTTCTTGGCATTTGCTAAGGTTCATGAGAAGTCTTTTTCTTTCAGCGTATTTTATCAACATATCAGAGCGTTGTTTGTGATGTGCAAGCAAGTGATTTTAATTTATTCAACATGGAATATATTTGAAATGTGATGATTATGAAAGAGAAGAGCTGCATTTAAAAGGTTGAAAACGAGAGAAAGATCGTAAACAAAAATTGTACCTTGATTATAAAATGATTGTTTCTCTGTTTTTATACCAGTAGCGCATGTAAAGTCGCGATATTAAGAGCAAACTGTGTTATGGAATGAAATAATCTGTAAGAAGATGCTGTGAAAATTCTGAAAATATCAATGGGGGGAGCGTTAAGCATTATGCATTGGATAATATTTTGATTTATAGATGATAATCTATCGTTATTCAACTTGAATTAGATCCCTTAATACTGGAAAATTTTTCATTCCAAATCTGTTTCGTGGTGAATTAACCAAAACAATGTCTTTTGCAGTTACAAGCAGGGAGCTCCCATGCGCAGAGAAATTGTATAAGAAAGGCCATGCTTTATGAACCGTCTCAAGTGCCAAGGGTATCAGAACATAAGGGGTTAGAAAAATATGTGATGGTGCTGGCTTGCTTCTTTTATTAAGCGTAAAGATGGAAAGTGCTCAATGGATTTTATACATGTCATGGAAGATTTATCATTATACCATTGATGGGCCGCGGTGCGAAATAGGCTTGGGTGTACTTAAGAGATATTTCTTTAAAACAAGCGCGTGAATATGCGATTGAAGACGTATCGAACTGATTGGCTAAGAAACTCTTGAAAAGGTTCAAAAAATCTTATATAGTCATTCATTGCAAAGAAAAGCGAATGATAATTTAAAAAAGGAAGATTGATGGCTGTTTAGCTATTTGAAGGTGTCTTTTTTTATATTGCTGTATGGCTGATCTGTTCAAAAGAACATTCTTTTTGTGTTTTATGCGAAATACTGCATGTGTGCAGAAAGAGCATGGGAGAGGGGGTGTCCTTTTGATTGGGTGCAAACTGATCTTGTCGGGCGCCATCTTATGGGGTGCTGGAAGGTATACAAGTTTAAGTGCAGAGAGAGCCATAAGGTTATGGAGGGTAAAGTGCTTCTATCAGTAAAATGCTGAAATTTTTAATGGGCTTACGTCTTTATATGCTGCAAGATAGGCTGCGGTTTTTTGTCGGCAGATATTTTTTGTGGCTGAAGTTGTCGTGAAAGCATTGTTATTTTCTGTTGAAGATGAGCTCGTGATAAAATCGGCAAAGATAAAATCGGCAAGGCGAAATAGACAGAGCAAATATGGAAGTTTCGATATTGCTGGAAGGTTTAAGTCTATAGCGTTTTTATGGATTAGTATAGCCGCAATGATGGTTTTGGAGCAAAGCAAGAAAAATATTTGAGAGAACGCGTTGAAAGTTGAAGTGGTATACGCTTTGAAGGATTGTCGTGCTGTTGTTTGAGCAATGTTTGCACCACGAGCTTGGTTGAGTGTATCAGCATTGAAGAGAACCTGTTTAGTCTCCCTCATTTGTAAAGTAAGATTGAACAATAGTGTTGAAGGGGAAGTAAAAATGTCTGTAGTGCAATATGGTGATGATAGTTTTGCGGCAAAAGCAAAAGTTCTTGATAACAACCTTATTGATCGTGATTGGGCGATGACAAAATTTGTTGCTGCTGTTAAAGGATTAGCTCAAGTTGTTGATTATGAAAGCAATATGCTAGAGAGCAGTGGTGTTCCAGATTACGAAGAAATAAATTTGCGTAAAATACGTGGTTTGCGTGATCTTAATAAATCCATGAGTGATGTGAAGCGCTATATGAATCAAGATATTGAGCATGAGGTTGAAAGTTTGTTGTCTGATTTACAAGAAAAATTACAGCGTAATAGTGAATTACTTCAAACACATTTAAATGCAGTTAATGATCTTTCTAGAGCTATACAGCTATCTGGACGTGCAAAAGAAATAGAGGAATAAATTCAAATCTGATTAATACGGGCTGTTCTAAGTCATGACAATGATTAGGTAGGGCAGTTGATTTGGATAAATAGTGCGTTTAGTGAGTAGACTTGTTTTAAGCGCATTTTGGTATTTAAATTATTATCCTGATGTACTGTAAAACGCTGTTCTTAAAACAATGTCTTTTAAGGTGTCGTGATGTGAACCGCATGCGGTGAGAAGCTGGCTAGAAGAGAATTCAGAGAAGGCGGATTATTTACAGAGAATTGTTTGCAGACTGAGTTAATAGGGAGCTTCATTTTTTAGTTTAGGGAGAGGCGCGATCAAGAGAATATTTAGACCAGCCTGTGATGCCTTAAAAACAGCTTCCTTGGGGGTGTGGTAATGTAAGGTTTATACATTGAGTCTTTTGCTTGCATTTAGCAGATCTGGCGGCGACTTACTCTTCCGTGCCTTAAGGCAAAGTACTATCAGCGCTGGAGTGTTTCACGGCCGAGTTCGGGATGGGATCTGGTGCGTTCACTCCGCCATAACCACCAAGTCAGCAAAAAGCATGAATGATGAAGAGTATGTGATGAATATTGCCTATAAGCTTCATGGAATATTGTCCTTTAAAGTGTGGTGATATGACGCGGTTCGTTGTTTAAATCTATAGGCTTGAGATAAAAATTAAAGCGGTTTATTATTTCCTTCTGCTGTTTTTAGTTTTTGTATGTCAGATTGGAGAGAGCATCCAGATCTGAGTGGATATAGTGCGTATATCTTTGTTGGCGTAATATTTGAAATGGGGAGGCAATCTCATTGGGAAAGAATAAAGAGGTAGAAATCAGCTTCCCTCTGTTCCGCCGTTCTTTAATTTAGCTTTATGTCTTTCAAAAGTATCTAAAGCACTATCTGTTAAATAATGAAGATTCCGCATTGTTTCACGCTTTTTTTTATTGTGTTTTTTACTGCGGGCATGTCCTTCATGCACGACAAAATACTCAAAATAGAATGGATTTGTTATTCCTAATTCACGGCCTTGTTTTAAAGAGATATCTAAGCTCTCAAGTCTATTTCGTGATGGTGTTTGTGGGGCGGCGCAACGACATCTTTGATGCAACGGTGCTTGTGAATGGTATAATAAGAAAGTTCCCGTGGAAATAATATAAAATCTATAGGGCGCGACCATCTTTATGCTTAATAAAAGAGCAAGTTGATATTGTTATATTTTTCAACACTGTCATATTCTTTGTTTGATCCCAATGTTGCTACAGCCCTTGGCACTTGATATAGTTCATTAGAGGCATTTTTAATCCTTTCTTAATAGTTTTTTATCCCTATGGCTCTTCCCCCTTGTCACTTGTAAGAGATATGGTTTTTGTTGATTCAACATGGAACAGGTCTAAAATGAAAGAATCTGACGATATTCTGGATTCTCATTTAACATGGAAAACAATTAATTGTCTTTATAAATCAATATCTTGTCTTATAATGGAGCTGCTGTAGCATTGAGATTTTAGAGGAAAAACATGCCTTTAAGAATTTATACCAGATACTAGTCTTTATAGTAGGTATATTAAATGTACATCATCTAAAATAAATAGAGTGTCCACAGCGAAGAAGGGGCTGACTTTTTTAAATCGGCATGAATGCTTATTCTGTTGTGCTGTAAAAACATCATCGCTTGAGGTGTGGTGATAATATAAGACATAAAATTTTATGCATGGGGTATTTTGATGAGAGAATGTTATGGTGTTTAGTTTTTTATTCAATATGCAAAAGAAATATTATAAGTCAAAATCTTTTTTGATGCGATAATGATTTTTGAGAATTTAAAAAAATATATAAATTTAAATAAAAAAGCAGCACTTTGTGCTGCCTTTTTTATTTAAGTTAAAATTAACTTCTGCTTTAGAAACGATAACGTATTCCGCCAGACAAATTGGTGCCCGATACACCGGATTTTTGCAGTTTTTGCCGATAGCTGATATCGGCGTTTAGTACGATATTTTGAGAAAGATATGCGTTCACCCCCATGCCTCCCTCAACTGAAGAGCCGGTAGGATCAACATGAAAGGTATCAGCAATTTTTATTGTTTTACCATCGCCAAAAGTTCTGATAACATTCATTTTACCATAGAAGGAAACAGCCTTGTTTTCTTCAACAGCCATTATCGTTTTTGTTAAACGTCCACCAAAACGGATCAACCATTGATGTGGATTGCCCATGTCTACTTTTAAGCCATTGGTATCTGAGAAAATATCAAACATGAGATTTTGATAAATGAATTGAGCTTGTGGTTCAAAGACAAGCCCTTTTGTATCGGTTGCTAATTTCTGACCAATGGTTGCAGATATATTAAGCATCTCGGTACCATCCAATTTTGCGGCATTCCCAACAAGAGCTGTGGTAATATTTCCTTTTAAGGTTCCGTAAGAAAGAAGAGCGTTGACATATATACCATTGCTATGCTGGATGCCGCTATAAGCGGTAAGTGACCATTTATCAAGCGTTGTCTTTTCAGAATCTTGCATCTCTTTTGGCGTAAAGGCAAGCTTTCCGTACGTTCCTAAAAGACCAAAATATGCGCTTATGTCTTTGCTTTCTAAGGCGGCTAATATGCCCCCTAATTGTAAGGCAGTATAGTTTACATCAGCACCATAACCATAGTGCAGTGGATCGCGGTTGGAAGATAGGGTGACCTTCTCGCCGTAGGAAGAGAAAAAGATACCATTCTTTATATTGTCTTTTGCCCCAAATACTGTTGTTCGCATATTGTCTAACAACGTGTTTTGATTGTTTACATCAGTAAATCCAGCAGAAAATAAAGTATTAGATATGGTTAAATAGTTTGCTACCTGTGGTAAAAGGGCTCGAACTTTTTTGTCTTTATCAATGTAGGCATTCTGTAAGCGGAAATCCCAGAAATCACTATTCTTCTTGCCAAAAAGATTTTGGCTCTCATGAGATGTTCCAGGCTTATAGCCTGTGAGTATATATTTATAAGGTTGTTTCCCTATTGTCATATAGTTTCCTGCTAACGTGAAGGAATTTTCGTTTGCTTGTCCGGAAACTTGAATGATTGAAATCCCATGTGTCCCTAAAGGAAGTGAAGCCATCGTCTCTTCCCAAACAGCAGAGCTATCGGTTTGGAGATTGATGTGAACAACAGTACTTCCTGAGACATCACCATTAATCACAATGCGATCAGTTTGTTGTTCCGTGATAGGAGAATGTTTATCCCATTGAGTGTTTACATAAATCTCTGCAAGACCCGCTGTACTATAAACCGCTGCTGTGTGAGTTGTTTCGTCTTCTTGCGAAAGATTAGGTCCTATAAACAGAGTTTGATAATGTCCCTCAATGGGCTTGTCAAACATAATGGCGCTGTTTGTAAGGTGCAATTCAGAAAGATTAGAGTATGATTTTTCATCAACACCAAACTGTCTATAGTCATTTAAAATATTATCATTATTTGTGGCATTTTTATTCGCCTTTACAAGCCATTTCGTCCTCTCTTTTAGATCAAAAACTGTTCTATTATCTTTAGAAGTTCTTACCCGACCTTCTAAAGAAGAGTGGTCTGCAACTAATGTAATGGTGTTTGTGGAGGCACTTTCGTTCTTGATATTTTTTAATAAAATATCGGCATGAACTTCTGAATTTTTAAGGTTGACTTTCCCGTTTACGCCTGTTCCATAAAGGTTGATACCGCTACCATGTTCAACGAAAAGCTTTGTATTCTCTAGGGTTACTTTATCAGCAATATTGGCTACATCTTGTTCTTGAACGGCATTGGTGTTCCTTTCAGCATTGCGTGTATATCGTTTTCTAGGGGCATTATACGGATTGTTGCGGAAAATAATACCGTCTGCTTCATAATTTCCCGTGACATGGACGCTTGAATCCTTAAGTTTGATTGTGCCCTCCATGTTTACCAAACCAGCTGTTTCTGCTGTTACAGTAATGCCTGTAGCATCAATTTCTCCACCATCTGATACACTTAGTGCAACAAAACGCGCATCAACTGTTCCCCCTATCATGTTGACTTTTGAATTATTTCCCTCTGCATGTACAGCAAAACCATTGTCTTGAATTTTTTTGTTATGTAGCGTTATGGTCTTACCGTTTTTAGCTTCAACTCCAGCGCTTATATCCTCAATTTGTGTAGACTTTTCAGGTTGTTTTATTGGTGATATTGATTTTTCAATCTCTGATTTTTCAGATATTTTTTGTGCAGATGAAGATTGCACTGGCGCTGGTTTTGCAGAGCTTGGTGGTACCAGTAATGCTGGTTTTTCAGTTTCTACTCTTAAAGATATTGGCTGTGCGAGTTCTGGTTCATTAGATGTTGGTATTTGCTCTGTTGTTGGTTTTGTAGGTTCCGTTCTTGTAGGTTCAGACTTTGTAAGTGCTGGTTGTAAATTCGGTGAAGGTTGTGTAGGTTCTGGCTGTGAAGACACAGCAGAATTCGATAGTGTTTTTTCGCTGGAAGAGTCTGCAGAAGAGGAGGGCGCCCCTGAACGTCTTCTAGATTTTGCTTCCATTCCTGTTGTTGAAGATTGTATAATAGGAGTGTTTTGTGTTGTAGGGTTAGATTGTACACCTTCTGTAACTTTAGTCTTTGGTGTTTGTGTACCTCCTTGACTAAGATCAGAGTTTTGTTTTGAAGAAGAAATTATATTTCCAGCTGAATTTCCTTCAAGTTGTGTTTTGGGAGGTAGAGTGCTTGTAGAAGTAGGCGTTGTAAGTTTACTTCCTGTAGAAATGGGGCTTACGCTCGTTCTTGTGGAGCTAGGTGCTGTAGGGGGAAGGAGGCCATTAGGGGTTGAAGATGGATATGATGGCATAATTCGCCCGATTCCATCATATGGATCTTTATACGGATCAAAAACTCCGGATAGATTTATTTGTGACTTGACACGAACAGGTTGTAGAGAAGAAGAATCTATCGTTGTTGATGGATTTGTACTATGAATAGCATAAGACAAACCGCTGGAAGAATAAAACAGAACTCCGGAAACTGTGTATAGTAAGAAGCTTTTTTTCATATGGATGTATTCCTAAAATATTTCCCCCTCTCTCATAAAAAGTAAAACTTTGACCTCATTATGTCTCTTTTGTAAGAGACAAAACGAAACATAATGAGATCTCTTCATATTTCAAGATAAGGAATACAAGTATTTTTAAAAGTGATAGCGCATTCCAGCGGAAATATTTATTGCAGAGATGCCAGCTTTTTTGAATTTATGTTGATAGCTGAGATCACTATGAAGCTGAATATTTTGTGATAAGTGTGTGTGAATACCAAAACCACCTTCGATTAAAGATCCCATAGCTGCAAGCTGAAAATTTTTACTAAAAGTTTTGATCATGTTCAGTTTGCCGTAGAAAGAAACAGCATGTCCTTTGTTTTGCGTTAAACGTCCGCCAATACGGAGCAGCCATTGATAAGGATTACTTATGTCTATTTTAGAGTTATCGTCATCTGAGAAAGGGCTCCTATCTGATAAAGAACCAAGCATGAGACGTTGATAAACAAGTTGTGCTTGCGGTTCTAGGATTACACCTTCCAAACTGGTTGACAGTTTTTGACCAACAGTTGCAGCGGCTCCTAATGTTTTACTATTCTTCACTTTTGAGGTATGTTTGATGAGAGCTGTAGCGTGATTTTCTTTGAAAATTCCATAAGAGAGAAATGCACTTGCATAGATGCCACTGTCATGCTGAATATTTCCATATGCGGTGAGTGACCATTTATCAAACATATTTTTTTGAAAGCTCTCCTTGTTTTTAGGAGTAAAAGATAATTTCCCATATGTTCCGAAAAGACCAAAGTTGCTGCTGATATTTTGATCTTTTAGCGCTATTAGTGTTGCTCCTGCTTGCAATGCAGCATAGTGAATATCTGCTTGAACACCATCTTGTTCTGCTTGAACCTTAGAAGAAAAGGTGCTTTTATTGCCATAAGAGGATAAGAAAACGCCTCTTTCTGGATGATCTTTGGGCTCAAACATTGTTATTTGCATATTGTCTAACAAGATATTTTGATTGTTGACATCACTAAACCCAACAGCAAACATCGCGATAGGCATGACTAAAGAGCTTTCTTCTTGTGGTGTAAGAGTTGTGCTTTTTGCTGTTCCATCAAGAGAAGTAGAAGCTGCGGTTGCTTTATCATCATCTGTAAGTTTAGAGGTGCTCTCTGTCGCAGCGCTAGCAGTATTTCCAACCTTTGGGAGCAAATTCATATGCGCTTTTGCTGATGTATTAAGAGTTGTTTTTGATTCCGAGGAAGTGGTGTTTGTTTGGGGATCAATATCAGATTGCGAATTTTCATTTATTTTAGGCTGTCTCATTCCATGATCTGTTCTTGTGAATGAATTGTCCTTGTGTTGGGCAACAACATGAGCGGGTGGTAATTTATCACTAGCGCGTCTTTGTTTTGTACTGGAGTCAATAAGAGGTTGTTTATTCTTTTCAGATGCAGGAGGGGATGTTTTTTCTTTTCTCTCCACGTTGGTTATTCCATTATTGTTCAAAGTCTCTAATACTGCTTTGCGTAAAGTATTGGAAAGTTCCTTGTTTTGTCCTTGTAAAGCACTATCCACTTGTGCTGCTTTATGTAATATTTCTGCTTTATTTTGCAGTTCAGACCAATTACGATTGTCTTGGCTCACCCATTCTTGGCGTGCAGCATTAACACGCTGTTGGTTATCGGCATCAAGTGCTTGGTTGAAGTGCGAATGATCTTCCATCATGGCGCCAGAGGCTATCTTTTCAAGATTTTTTTCTGCTTGTGTTGGTGTGTTTATTAAATCAATGGCATGGCGATATTGTTCAGGTAATTTCATAATCCCTTCAATGGCATGGCGTTCCTGGGGGCTTAGAGCAGAGGCGGTGCTGGTAGATGTGAAGTTAAAAGAAGAAAAAAATAAAGCACAAGCGGCTGTACATAACAAAAGATTCTTATGCATAAAGATGTTCCTTAAGATATTTTCTTTGTTTTGCTAAAAATGAACCACTTTTTGACACATTACGGTTTTTTGTAATGTAGTTAAGCAGCACTGTTTTCATCTCAGCGCTGCTTATGCGTCAAAATAGAGAGCTAAGATTTCTAAAAGCGATAACGCATTCCTCCGGAAAAATTAATTCCAGAGAACCCAGCTTTTTGAAGTTTATGTTGGTAATTAACGTCAGCATGAAGTGCGATATTTTTAGAAAGCTGCGCGTTAATGCCAAGCCCACCTTCAAGGGAAGAACCCATAGAATCGAGATGGAAAGATTCCATAACATGGATAGCACGCTTCTCACCAAAAGCTTTGATGACATTCAATTTACCATAAAAAGAAAGAACACGATCTTTTTCAATAGGAAGTATTGTTTTTGTTAAACGCCCTCCAATACGGACCAACCATTGATGAGGGGTCTTTATATTAACTTGGAAGCCATCAATATCTGAAAGAGTGCCAAAGGCAATATGTTGATAAATAAGTTGTGCTTGTGGTTCAAAGGACACCCCTTCAACACCAGTTGCTAGTTTTTGTCCAACGGTAGCTGATATATTTAATGTATCCGTATTGTTTAATTCTGTGGTGTTGCCGATAAGGGCTGTTGTAATATGTCCGTTTAAAATGCCGTAGGAGAAAAGTGCATTAATATAGAGACCATTGTCATGGTGGAGATTCCCATATGCCGTAAAGGACCATTTATCCAGTATGCTTTTGTCAGAACCTTCCATGTCCTTTGGCGTAAAAGCGAGCTTTCCATATGTGCCTAAAAGACCAAGATTCGCGGTTATATTTTGATTTTCTAACGTTGTTAATGTCATGCCTGCTTGTATAGCAGCATAGTGAACATTAGCACCATAACCATATTCCAATGGACTACGGCTGGAAGATAACGTCATCTTGTTGCCATAAGTCGATAAAAATATCCCTTTTTGTTTATGACCTTCTAATCCAAAAACTGTTGAGTGCATATTATCTAACAGTGTATTTTGATTGTTTATATCAGCCAAGCCAGAGGAGAATATTGCATTATGCATAACCAAATAGCTTGCCATTTGAGGAACAAGAGCTTTGATTTTTCCTTCATCATCAAGAGTCGCATTTTGTAGACGGAAATCCCAAAACTCTTCACTTTCTTGCAAAAGACTTTGCTGTTTGTCAGCTCTCCCACGGCTGGATGTTGGTCCATAGCCATTTAATACATATTTATAGGGCAATCCATCCATTGTAGTGTAGCCATTTGCCAGCATGAAGGCGGCTTCCTCTGCTTTTCCAGACACCTGAACAAGTGAGAGACCACGCGCATTCAAAGGAATTGAAACTTCATCATTATCGAATGGTTCTGCACGCTTTGAAAGATTGTTGAAATAGATCGTTGTGGTGCCTGAGACATTACCATGAACGAGAACACGGTCAGTTTTTTGTTGTTCTTTTATAAGACCATTACTCCATTCGGTATTAAAGTAAATTCTTGCGTTGCCCAATGCATTGTAAACCGTTGTTGCATCGAAGCTTCTGTTTTGCTCTGCTTTTGCAGCTTCAGCTGTTGGCTGTTTTCCCACATGCAAGGTTTGATACTGATTGTCTGCTAGTTTATGCGGCGCATTAAATATAATAGAGCTATTATTAAGGTTCAATACTGAGACAATAGACTGTGCACGTTGTTTAATATCAGTGAGCAAGTATCCTTTAGAGCTGTCAAATTCTTTGTCTACTTCAAATTGACTAATCTTTAGGGACCACTTGCTGTTATTGTTGAGAGTAAAAATCGTTGTATTTTGAGGTAAAGTCTTTGCTCGTCCTTCTATAATCGAATTGTCAGCGCTTAATATAAAAGTGCGAGGATCGATATCTTTTGAGTTTTCTGGGATTTTATTTTTTAATAATATATCAGAACGAATTTCTGAACTTTTAAGTTCTACCTCAGCAACAGATTTTGCATAATCTGGTCCTAGAATACCAATACCATTTTCAACAAGAAGTTTTGTGTTGGTAAGAATTGCTTTATTGATAACTTTTTCGCCCTCTTTTACTTGGGAACTTGGGATGTAATCAAAAAGGATACCACGACTTTTGTGATGTCCGGAAACATTTATGATTGAATCTTCAATATGGATGATGCCGTTTGAAATTTCTAAACCACGAGAATTTGATTTTCCTACAGTTTTTTTAGCATGAATACGTCCACCTGTTGTTGCGGTAAATAAATTTGAGTCTGAACGCATTGTTGAATTTGTAATGGTGATAAAGGCTTTGTCATCAGCAACCACTGTTGTATATGCGCTGCGGATAAAAACGTTATTAAAGGTTTTTTCTTCTCCTGCTTTATCCGCACGAGCCATAACCATTGTAGGAGCTGATGTATTTGCATAAGTTGAACCGAAATGAGAAAAAATCAAAGTTCCAGCAATTGTACATAACAAAAAATTTTTCTTATAAATATATTTCTTACACATAGATATGCCTTTAGTATTTGGTATGCTTTGATGCTTACTTCATTCCCCTGATGGCGCAAGTACCTAGACAGTTTCTATATCATTATGTTTTTATTGTAAACAACAAAACGAAATATTGCGTCTTGTTCTTTATCGTTTAAAAAATGATTTTAGAAGAGTTTTTAAAATAGAAATTGCAGTGAGCAACTATGAATTGCAGAAAAGCTAGATTGATCAGTATTCCGTTTAAAAGTGTTAAGAAACAAAATATTTTGCAAGGATGTTTGTTGCTTAAGGCTGTTGTTATGAAAACTCTACAAAGTTTTTGGAGAAGCTGTTGTTGTGCGCTTACAAAAAGCTTTTAATTGATTTTCTTACACAGAGAATTATTTATTACGTGTTTTAAAATACAAAAATTTTATTAAAAGCATTTGATTTTTATAAATCAAAAAGGCAGCTCTCTTGAGAATTCAGTATTCATTTAGAGATAACAGATTTTGTTACATTTGGTTTGAGTGAGATTAATTGGCTCAAGAAAGGTGGTAGAAAGAATAGTTGTTAACGGTTCTTTCCGATAGATTGTAAAAAGGCAGTACATTTGCACTGCCTTTTATTAAAATGAATAGAATATAAATTGTTTTTTGCGTTTTCTTAAAACTGATAGCGTATTCCGCCTGAAAAGCTTGCTCCGGATATACCAGTTTTTTGAAGCTTATATTGATAGTTAACATCAGCATAAAGTGCGATATTTTGTGATAATTGTGCATTTACACCAAGTCCACCTTCAACAGACGCTCCTATAGAATCAAGGTGGAATGGTTCACCAATCTGTATCGTACCATTGTTAGAAAAAGCTTTAACAACGTTTAGTTTACCATAGAAAGAAAGAATACCGCCGTTTTCAATAGAAGGCTTCGTTTGCGTTAAGCGTCCACCGACACGCACTAAGTATTGATAAGGATTTCCCATATCCACATCAAAGCCATCGACATCTGAGAGTGTGCCAAGCATGAGGCGTTGATAAACAAGTTGTGCTTGTGGTTCAAAGACCAATCCTTTCCTACTGGTTTCGAACTTTTGTCCAATGGTTGCTGATGCACTGAATGTATCAGCATTTTTCAACTCTGCAGTCTTTCCTATGAGAGCTGTGGTGATATCTCCCTTGAGCATTCCATAGGAGAAGAGTGCATGGATGTATATCCCATTATTATGGCGCAGCCCACTATATGCAGTAATTGACCATTTATTGAGTGTACTCTTGTCAGCACCTTCCATGTCTTTAGGGGTGAAAGCTAATTTCCCATATGTCCCCAAAAGACCGAAATTGGCGGTCATATTTTGATCTTCTAGAGCTGCTAATGTAATGCCTGCCTGTAAAGCTGCATAGTGAATATCGGCACCATAGCCATATTGTAATGGCGTACGGTGAGAGGATAATGTCATCTTATTTCCATAAGTCGAGAAGAAGACTCCTTTGTTTTTATGATCTTTTGTCTCAAAGGTGTTTTCCTGCATCGAGTTGAGTAAAGTGTTTTGATTGTTTATATCAGCCAGTCCAGCTGAGAATAGTGCGTTAGGCATGGACAAATAGCTTGCCACTTGAGGAACGAGAGCTCTGATCTTTCCTTCATTATCGAGAGTCGCATTTTGCAAGCGAAAATCCCAGAAATTCTGATTTTTTTCCAAGATGTTTTGTGCGTTGTTTGCTTGTCCAAGGGATGATGAACCGGTATTTTGCGCTTCTTTCTCTTTTGGTGAAACACCTTCAATCATTGTTCCTGATGCTGATATCGTGTAGATTGTGTAGTCTTTGAGGGTATTTTCTTTTGATTCTTGTGATATTCCGCTAAAATGACTTTGTGTGCTATCGGCTGTCCCATGGCTGGATGTTGGACCATAGGCTTTGAGTATATATTTATAGGGCAATCCCCCCATTGTGGTGTAGCCGTGTGCAAGTTTGAAGGAATCTTCATTTGCATTTCCAGAAACTTGAATGAGTGAAAGACCACGCATATTCGAAGACACAGAATCTTCAGCTTTTAATATCTCACCTTTCGCAAGGTTCTTGATATGGACTGTTGTGCTGCCTGATACATCACCATGTATAAGGAGGCGGTCAGCTTTTTGCTGTTCTTTTACTAGACCATCACTCCATTCAATATTAAAATAAATTTTTGCATCGCCTGTGGCATTGTAAACTGTATTATAAGTGCTTTCTATATCGGGGATTGTACTTCCCTGAGGTCTACGAACCTCAGCTGTTCGCCCTACATACAAGGTATGATAATGATCTTTTTCCCGCCCTTGTGGTGTCTTAAATATGATAGAACTATTATTAAGATTCAGTACTGAAACGGTAGAAAGGGCTCGTTGTTTAATATCACTGAGCTCATAGTTAAACACATTAAAGTCAGTATCGACTTCCTCTTGAGAGGTCTTTAAGTACCATTTGCTTTTGTTATTCAGAGTCAAAACCGTTGTATTGACTTTTAAAGTTCTTGCTCGTCCCTCTATTGTTGAATTATCAGCGGTTAATGCTAAAGTTACAGGAAGAGTATCGTTGTCATAATATTTACGTTTCGTTTTATTTCTCAATAATACGTCAGATCGAATTTCTGAGTCTTTAAGTTGAATTTCAGCAACGGCTCTTGAGCAGTAGGGACCAAGAATACCGGTACCGTTTTTCACAAGAAGTTTTGTATTGCTAAGAACAATCTTATTGACAACTTTTTCTCCACTTTTCAGTGAAGAATCTTTTGTTTCATAAAAAACGATACCACCGGCACCTCCTCGTTGGACGGTTATGGTTGAATCTTCAACGTTGATTATACCATTCTTTGTTTCTAAACCTTTGTACACTGTATTTGCTTTAATTTCTTTAGCATGAATGCGTCCACCTGCTGATACAGAAAGTGCAGACATTTCCGTGTGTATTGTTGATTTTACAATTGTGATAGCTGCTTTATCATGCGCTAATATTCCAGGTCCTTTATCGCGGACAAGAACATTATTTAAAGTCTTTTCTTCTCCCTTATTTAATTCAATCTTCCCCAAAATTCCAGGAGTTTCAGGAGCTGATGTATTTGCATAAGTTGAACCGAAATGAGAAAAAATCAAAGTTCCAGCAATTGTACATAACAAAAAATTTTTCTTATAAATATATTTCTTACACATAGATATGCCTTTAGTATTTGGTATGCTTTGATGCTTACTTCATTCCCCTGATGGCGCAAGTACCCAGACAGTTTCTATATCATTATGTTTTTATTGTAAATAACAAAACGAATTATATTGATGGTGTTCTCTATGATTTGAAGTTTTGCTTCAGAAAAACTTTTTTCATGATCATAAAAAGTCGAGAAAAGTGGATTTCATAAAACCTAGCTTGGTTAAGCTTATGCTAAAAGCACTATGAAGTATGATATTTAAAAATTGTCTATTAAAGATAATCGCTATAAAAGCTCTATAGCGTTGAGATGTATTATTTGATGCATTCACCAAAACGATCAGCAAATTTTTTCTGCTATAAGAAGAAGAGATGAGGGGGCTATTCACAGGTTTTCTTTAAAGATAAGGGTACCAAAGTCCATTTTTCTAAGGAAGCACAGCCCATTTCGCGACGGTGTTCATGAATGCTATAACGCTAAAGCCATAGAATCCCATCATATTTACGCTTACGAAGGAGCAAGCCGATACCTTTACGCTTAATAAAAGAGCAAGCCCGTCACACATTTTGCTAGCTCCCAATATTTGTGATAAGCCCTTGGCACTTGAGACAGTTCATGAGAGGAATTCTCAGGCTTTTCTTATATAACTTTGCTTCACACGCCAGCCCTGCTTGTAATGTGTAAGTGAATGATTTTGATTAGTTCAACATGGAACAGATTTTAAATGAGAGAAATTTACGATATTCAAGATTTTAATTCAATAGGAATAACGCTAAATTATCATTATAAATCAATATTTTGAATATTTCATTTAAAACATCTTTTATTGATACAAAAAGAACTTTATTGAGTTATTTCATTTTATAAATGAAAAAACTAGCTTTCTTGAGCGTTTTGTATGTGAAAGATAAAGCGCTTGTTGTTAGATTTTCTTTTCATGCATTAATTTTCTCAAAACTGTTTGTTTAGAAGAACCAGCAATGGAAGTGTAAAGAAATCTTTATAGATAGCGACAACACATCGTAAAGAAAGAAATTATTTTATTGCTATAATAGATTGTAAATAACAAAAAAATACAGTCCGTTTTTTTGTTAATAGTAAACGGATTAATATGCTTATTTTTTTATAATTTTATATTAAAATTGGTAGCGTATTCTATCAGAAAAACTTGTCTCGGCTACACGTCTTTTAAAAAATTTTTGATAGTTTACATCAATATAGAGAGTTAAATTGTGAGATAATTGTGTATTGTGCTAAACGCACCTTTAACGGCAGAATCTATCGGATTAAGGTGAAAATGAATACCAATCTGTTTAGTATCATTAATATCAAAGTTTTTTAAGGAAGTTCACTTTCTCATACAAGGATGGGGTACGGTCTTCTACGGTCCTAACAATAGTTTTTGTTAGATACCTACTTATCCGGACTAACTGGGGAGGCTGTCTGATTTAATTTTAAGATTATCAATATGTTAAAAGTCGTTAAAAATCAAATCATTAGCATACAAATCATGTTTGTGGTTCAAACGGTTAGTTCTCTGACTATTTTTTGCAAATTTTTGACAAATGATTGTTGAGGCAATTAACATTTTTACAGCATAACTTTAATAGTATTTTTATAGAAGTTTTAGAGATATTTGCTGTCCAGATATCATAAGGGAAGAGTGTAGCCATATGAAAACACTGTTATGCTCTTATATTATAAGCTATGATTGATTATTTATCCGATATGTTTTTTTTCATTTTCTATATCCTTTGGAATGAATGAGAGTGGCTGTAGGTTTCCTATCTGTTTTAAATGTGCAGTGGTTAACTTTTCATTTTTCTAATATCATCTTTGCTTGGATAGCTCCATGGTGCATATTAGCACCATATCTACCTTCAAAGAGGAGCATAATTGAACGGTAAAGTTGTTGTACTTCCATAAGTGAAAAAGCAAGAAATCTTCTATTTTTTAAGATTTATTCTTAATGCTATTATCTTTATATTATCTAAAAATACACTTTGCTTAGCTTTATGGGCAAATTCGATGATGAATAGCTGCGCAATCCGTGTGAAGAGGAGGAAAAGTGTATTTAAGTAGAAAAGAAAACACTTCAGGAAAAAATCGATTTCATGTACGAAAAGGCAGCATACTTTGTGACATATTCTAGATAAAAATACCTTATCTTTTATCTTGATAAAATGGTATAATATGCTGATTTATAATGATAATTTAGCGTTGATTTCATTGAGTTAGAGTTCTGAATAACGTAAGATTCTCTCATTTGAAACCTGTTTGTCTTAAATCAAGAAAAACCATTCTCTTGCACACCACAAGCGGGGCTGGCGTGTGGGTAAAAAATGTATAAGAAAGGACTAAAAATGGCTCTTATGAATCGTCTCAAGAGCCAAGGGCTTTAGCAACACCCACGAGCTGGAAAATATAATGATGGTGCCGGCTTGCTCCTTCACAAACGTAAAGATGGGGGTGCTCAATGGCTTTATCGTTATACCATTCATGGGCGCTGTCGCTAAATGGACTTGGGTGCTTTGAGAGATGTCTCTTTAAAACAAGCTCGTGAATTGGCACCCCTCCCAATAGCACTCTGTTCTTCGTGATGGTCATGATCCCATTAAAGAACGTGAGAAACGAAAACGTGAGGCAATGCGTAATCTCCATTATTTAAAAGACATTGCCTTAGATGCTTTTGAAAGTTGTAAAGCTGAATTAAAAAATGATGGTAAAGATGGAAACTGGTTTTCACCTTTAAAACTCCATATTCTCCTCAAATTAGGCTGTCTGCCTATTTCAGAGATTACACAAACAGAAATACGCAATATCCTCGCTTCCATCTGTCATACAAAAGCTGGAGCTGCTAATACAGCACTGATGCGACTCAAGCTTTGTTTTAAACAGCTGCGGCGTTGGGCGTGGATGTTGATTTTACAGGCAGTAGAAAAAGCAAGGGCTCTCTTAAGGAGGGATAGTGTAGTGTTATTAGGATTTATAAAGCGAAAAGGCAGCATATTGTGGCTGCCTTTTTTGTTAATGCATAGAAAAGAAATACGCTGTTTTGACAGTTTTGTTTTAAAACTGATAGCGTATTCCTCCTGAAAAGCTTGCACCACTTATACCAGTTTTCTGAAGCTTTTGTTGATAACTTACATCACCATGAAGGGAGAAATTGTGAGACAGTTGCGCATTGATGCCAACGCCGCCTTCAATTGCAGGTCCCATAGG